>JAAOYE010000088.1 GCA_018221175.1 Candidatus Woesearchaeota archaeon | reverse complement strand
GAAGCAACTGAAGAACCAGAAGCAGAAACCAAAGAAGCAACTGAAGAACCAGAAGCAGAAACCAAAGAAGCAACTGAAGAACCTGAAGCAGAAAAACCTGCAAAAAAAGAAAAAGCTAAAGGGAAACCAGCAAAAAAAGAAAAGAAAAAGTAATGCTCTTTTCTAGGTAGATAAATTCTTTATTTTTTTATTTTCTTTATTTTTATTTGAAATTATGTTTTGTTGATGCATTTCTTTTGTTTTCTGCCTGTTTTTTTCAATAAGTTTGTCTAGATACTTTGTTGCGTGGTTAAGCTTTATGACATAGTCAAGTTTTATCTTGTCTCCATACATAGTAAAGATTTTTATAGAACCAGAAGGGAAAAATCCAAAGTCTTTTTCTGATTCATACCTTATTATTTCATTTAGCATGAATTCTTCCTGTGTGATTTTTATAAAACCTTTTTTTACTATTATTTTGTCCTCTTCAAGCTCAACTTTTAGGTTTACAAGATTTAGCAAGAACAATATAATTGGTGTTATGAGAATTATTATCCATGAATGAATTGTGTCAACTGTATAATCAATAAGTAGGTCTAGATATCCAAATTCAACCATTCTTAATGTTTCGATGATGTATGGGATGACTTCAAAGTCTAAAATCCACACAAATAGCCTGTATATCACAAATGATATTCCTAAATACAATGCTAGTGTTGCAAACTGTGTGAAAGTTGCATAGAATATGTTTGGCCTTATCACTTCATGCTTATGCTTTGACATAAAAAGAATTTAGAAGCATTCTATTATTTAAAGATAGCCTTTGGCCTTTAGGTTGTCTTCGATTCTTTTAGTTACATCGCCAACATCTGCAACAAAATCCTTTCCTGTAATCAATTCATAAAGCTGTATGTATCTTTTAGAAAGCTCAATAATAAGACCTTTTGGAGCAGCTGGCAGTTCTGGGTCGTTGTAAGGGTCGCAGTTTTCCTTAAACCAAATTCTCAAAAACTCTTTATCAATGTTATCTGGCTCTTTTCCCTCTGCCATTCTTTTCTCATAAGTCTTGGCAATCCAGAAACGAGAACTGTCTGGTGTATGAATTTCATCAATAAGATATATCTCTCCTTCCACGTCATGCCCAAACTCATACTTTGTATCAACAAGTATCAATCCGTTTTTCTTGGCAACCTCCTGCCCTCTCTCAAATAATTTTAAAGCTTTATAGGCAACAAAGTCCCACTGCTCCTGGCTCATCAACCCTTTTTCCACGATGGCACCTGGGGAAATCTTTTCATCATGCTCGTCAGATTTTGTTGTTGGAGTTATGATTGGTTTTTCAAAAGCCTGGTTTTTTACCATCCCCTCAGGCAAAATGTTTCCGCAAAATTCTCTTTCTCCTTTTGCGTACGCTACCCACGCAGATGTTGAAGTCACACCTGAAAGATAACCCCTAACTACAACTTCGACTGGGAAAACATTTAGTTTTTTTGCTACAACAACATTTGGGTCAGGCACATCAATAACCTGATTTTTTACTATGTCTTTTGTGTTTTCAAACCAAAACGCAGAGGTTTGCGTCAAAACCTGCCCTTTAAACGGTATGTTTGCAAGGTTTCTGTCAAACGCTGACTGTCTATCCGTAGATATCAAAAACATTTTGTCTTCAAAAACATAGCAGTCTCTGACTTTTCCTTTGTATTTTTCTCCAAGTCCTTCAAAGTTTGTGTCTTTTAATGTGAATTCGATTTGTTTTTCAATAAATTCATCTAATTTCATATTTAGAAGTAGAATTCTTGTTGTTTATAAATTATTCTGTAGCGCGTTATAGATAGTGAAAATGTCATCTAAAGTTTTTCTTTCTGAGTCCTGCTTATTAATTTGAGACAAGTCAAAGCCGCATATATCACTGCCAATAATCGTTTTGGAAGAAGTGATAGAATCAATCAGTTCCACAATTCTTTCCAAATTTAGTTTTCCTTCTTTTCTCCATCTTGATGGAAAACCTTCAACAACATCCATATCAACACTTATATATACTACATTTGTAGATATTCTGTCTGGGTTAAAATCGTCAACATGTTCATAATATTGTATATATCTCAAAAATATTTCATGACCTTTCTTTTTTAGTATGCTTTCTGATACATTTATTGCATATCCTGGTTCTTGTACTTCATTAGGGTCAGATGCTAGAAAAATATTGAATTTATCTCCCAAAATAGCAGGCATATCAGGGAGAAATGGTTGTTCGTTTAAGAATTCAGTGAATCCATATTGTAAATTTTCAGGATTTACACCTAAAAACATGATTTTTTCTACATTCTCTAGATTAGAAAGCGGCCCTACAAAAGAAGCACTGTTGACTATTCCTTTTTTAGGCATACTAAAATCTGTATGTGCGTCGATATGTACATAAGTTATCTTTTCATTTAAGAAATGGTTAACTAAAAAATAAGTTCTTGCGTGATCTTTTCCGCTTGAGTTTAAAACAACAAATCCTTTTTCCAACTTAGAAAAGTCTGTTTTTTCTAATGCTTCAGAAATAAGATATGTGCCTGGATCCCATGAAAAAACACTAAGAATCGGCCAATCAATGTGACCTAAATCAACACCTTTCTCTTCAAAAAAGTCTCCAATCCTTTCTAAATGTATATCCTCCTTTTTCTTCCTAAGAATATTTTGAATTTTTTTAAATCTAAAAACATTATTCATGTATCATAGCAAGAGATAACTTCTTTATAAATGTTACTACCATTTAGTTACTTATTACTTCTTTGTCGTCTTTTACTACTTTTTGCTTCATATCATCTCTATAATCAATTAAACTGTATCTGTCAATCATTGAAACAGCAAAGACTGCTGCGTTGTCGCCTCTGTTAAGTCCGACAAAGTATCCTTTATTTGCTTTTTTAAAGAAACTAAGTGCATCTTCTGCCCCATCACCTTCCAAAAGAGGGACATTAATGCAGTTTTCCTTTGGATTTTCCGTGTCCAGATTAAAGAAATTAATTGTTATTGGTTTTTTCAAATCAAGAGCCACATCGAATTCTTCAAGCATCACAACACATTTTTTTACTCTCTCATTTTTCATGTCTCCAACAACTTTTACTGAGTCATAATCAAAAAGCAAGAAGTCAGATATAGGATTAGAATCTACAGGGCATGCAAGTACTGGTATTCCTGACGGCATCTGAACAATGGATAAAAACGCGTCTAGTCCGTCAAAGTTTCCACTTACAGGAACACCCACTACTGGCGCTGTTGTTTTTGAGGCAATAACTCCTGGCAGATGCGCTGCGAGGCCTGCGCCTGCAATTATCAAGTCATAGTCTTTTTTTAGCATTACAGTGTTTAAAAGCTCGGGTGTTCTGTGCGCAGAGCATATTCTAATGTCAAAGTCTGCTTTTCCTTTGAGTGATTTTGCAATTTTTCCAAATACTTTCTCGTCAGATTTGCTTCCAAAAACCACCAATATTTTTTTTGTCATTTTAGATTCTTTTTAGCGTAATTGACTGCATTTATAAAAATCTTTAGGCCGTCTCCTTTTTCTATGTTTTCTCTTGTCCATCTTGGATGATTTTGCGGTGTTACAAATGCTTCTGGGTGTGGCATCAGCCCAAATACTCTTCCAGTTTTGTCGCAGATTCCTGCAATATTATCTATGGAGCCGTTTGGATTTTGAGGGTACTCACTTGTCGGCTCATATTTTTCATCTGTGTATCTAAACACTATTTGCTTGTTTAACTCCAGTCTGCCAAGAACATTCTTGTCTTTTACTATGAATTTTCCTTCGCCATGCCTTATTGGAAGATATATTTTGTCAACTGCTTGTGTCCAAACGCATTTTGTTTTGGCATCTTTTTTTAGATATACCCATCTGTCTTCAAATTTTCCAGAGTCATTTATTGAGAGTGTTGTTGTCTGGCCTTCTTCGATGTCTGGTAAAAGGCCCATTTTTACCATTATTTGAAAGCCGTTGCAAATTCCAATTACAAGCTTGCCATCTTCTACAAATTGTTTCATGTCATCCCAAAGTGCTGTTTTAAACTTGTTTGCCATGACTTTTCCTGATGCAATATCATCTCCAAAGCTGAACCCCCCTGGAAATGCGAGTATTTGATAATCTGAGAGGTTTTTTATCCCATCTATTACGTCCTGCAGGTGGACTTTTTGTGCTTTTGCCCCGGCCAATTTAAACGCGTGCTCTGTTTCGTAGTCGCAGTTTATCCCAAAACCTGTAAGTACACATACTTTTACCATTGCAATGTCCTCTTCCATGAATTTTTTAATGCGCCTAATGTGGTTTTAACAATCTCTTTTCCATTGTTTTTGATTACAAATTCATTGGAACCTGTAACTTTGCCAATTAGTGAAAATGGGTTTCCTTCAAGTGTGTTTTCAAAAGATTTTTTCTTATTTGGTGAAACTGTTACTACAAACCTGCTTTGTGTTTCTGAAAACAACAAGTAGTCATCTCTTGAAACATTTTCATTATCAACCCCTGTCAAGTCAAGCTCCATTCCAAGGCCGCCTGAAAATGCTGTCTCTGCCAAAGCCACTCCGAGGCCGCCGTCAGAGCAGTCATGTGCTGAGCTCACTAATTTTTTTCTTATTGCCTGGTTTAAAGCTTGATAAAGCTTGTATGCAGATTTTGCGTCTACTTTTGGCACGCTGTTTCCAATAAAACCTTTTTGTGCAAAATACTCTGAGCCCCCAAGCTCTTTTTTTGTTGTGCCAAGAACATAGACTAAGTCTCCTTTTTTCTTTGCGTCCATTGTGACTGCTTTTTTTACATCGTCAATTTTTCCAATAGTTGAAATTAGTATTGTTGGCGGTATCGATATTTTTGTGTCCCCTATCATGTAGTCGTTTTTCATGCTGTCTTTCCCAGATATTAGCGGCATGTTGTATGCTGTGCAGTAATTATAGAGCGCTTTGTTTGCGCGCACAAGCTGCGCGAGCTTATACTCGCCGTCCGGCGTTTTCTCGCTTTTGATTGGGTCACACCAGCAAAAATTGTCAAGCGCTGCCAATATATCCAAATCGCCGCCAACCGCTACATGATTTCGTACAGCCTCATCGATTGCTGCTGCTGTCATGTGATATGTGTCGATATCTGAATAACGGGGGACTATACCATGCGCAACGACGCATCCTTCGTCGCTTCCATAAATCGGCCTTATTATTGCTGCGTCGCTTGGCCCGTCGTTTTTTTCGCCAACAAATGGTTTTACAACGCTTGCCCCTTGGACTTCGTGATCATACTGCCTCACCGTCCATTCTTTTGAGCACACATTTGGGCGTGCTAATATTTTTAGGAGTTCTTTTGATAGGTCTTTTGGGACTTCAAAGTTTGGCTCTTCAAACTCTTTTTGTTTCCATTTAGCGTCAAGCTTCATGATCGGTACGCCGTCATACAAAAAATCCAAGTCTAATTCCATGACCTTTTCTCCTTTGTATGCTGCTACAAACCTTCCTGAGTCTGTAAACTTTCCAACGGCTGTTGCCTCAACGCCGCGTCGTTTGGCAAGGTCCATGAACTTGTCAAGGTTTTCTTTTGCTATGCCTATTGTCATTCTTTCTTGTGCTTCTGAGATTATTATTTCCCATGGCTGAAGACCACTATATTTTAGAGGGACTTTTTCAAGATACAGGTTTGCACCGCCAGACTCTTCGCACATCTCTCCAACTGACGATGAGAGTCCGCCTGCGCCGTTGTCAGTAATGCTTTTTATCCACCCGTTGTCTCTTGCTTCTAAGATGAAGTCAAGCATTTTTTTCTGGGTTATCGGATCGCCGATTTGCACAGCTGTTGCCGGGCTGCCTTCGTGAAGTTCTTCTGAGGAGAATGTTGCGCCGTGAATTCCGTCTTTTCCCACTCTTCCGCCTGTCATGATGACTATGTCGCCTGGCTCGATTGTTTTTTCGCTTGTGTCTTTTCCAAATAGCACTTTTGGCATTACTCCTCCTGTCCCGCAGTATACAAGCGGTTTCCCTAAAAACCTGTCGTCAAAGACGATTGAGCCGTTTACTGTTGGTATTCCTGATTTATTGCCGCCATGCTCCACTCCTTTTCGCACGCCTTCAAAGATTCTTTTTGGGTGCATTAGCCGTTTTGGTACTGGTTTGTCATAGTCTGGGCGCGCAAAGCAAAACACATCTGTGTTAAAAATTGGCCTTGATGAGATTCCTGTGCCGAGGGTGTCCCTGTTAACACCGACTATCCCTGTTAGTGCGCCGCCGTATGGGTCTAGCGCTGATGGAGAGTTGTGGGTTTCTACTTTGAAAACAAGGTTGTTTTCTTTGTCAAATCGAATCACGCCGGCGTTGTCCTTAAAGACAGATACTAAGAAGTCGACTTTTTGTCCCACAGTGTCTGTTGTTCCTTTTATGAACTTGTTAAAAAGAGAATGTATCACTTCTTTTCGACCCTGTTCTTCGTATGTTATTGTCGCGTTGAATATTTTGTGTTTGCAGTGCTCACTCCATGTCTGTGCAAGCACTTCGAGTTCTGCGTCTGTTGGGTTTCGCCCCAGTTTTTTGAAGTGCTCTTGAATTGCCTTCATCTCTTCTAGGTTTAGGGCAAGCACTCCTTGTTTTGAGATTTCCATGAGTTCTTTGTCAGAAACATTAAGATTTATTGTGTTCACAACTGGTTTTGCCTCGCCTCTTACTATTGGAAGGATTGCCTGCATCTGTGTTTTAGGTTTTTCTAGTATTGTTGTTTTTTCTATCAAGTCGTTTGCAAGAAGTCCTGTTGCGATTTTTTCTGCGTCTTTTCTTGTGATTTTTCCTTTTATTAGGAATTGTTTTGATGTGAAGACCACGCAGTCTTTTTTTAGCAGGTCTTTGATTGCCTCACTTGAAGTTCTTCCTACATTATCTGTGACGCCTGGCCTAAACTCAACCTCGATAAGAAAGTCAAAGTCTTTTGCAAGTGGCTCTTTTACGCTAAAATCATGGATTATTGGGTCACTAAAGACTTCTTTTCCAAGCTTTTTTAGCTCTTTGTCTGATAAGTTGGAGTCTATGTTGTATGCGTCGACTGTTCTTACTTCATTAACGTTGATATTTAGAAATTCCTTGATTTTTTCGCGTGTTGCAGAGCCCAATGAATCAAAATCTTTGTCCTTGTAGCTGACTTCGATTCTTTTGCCCATAAATAACCCCTTGTTACTGACGGTAAATATGTTTTATTTAAAGGTTGTTGTTTTTTTTTATCTGGTAATCCTTACGATTCTGCCTTCAACTTTGATTTTTCCTTCTGCAAAGAGTTTTATTGCTTCTAAAAATGCTTCGACTTCTAGTTTTTGGATTTTTGTCTTTAGGCTATCTACTGTCTCGTCTTCTTCAATTGGTATTGCTTTTTGGATGATTATTGGACCTGTGTCTGCGCCTTCATCAATAAAGTGCAGTGTGCATCCTGTTACTTTGCATCCCCAGTCAAGGATTGATTCGTGGACTCCTTTGTCCATGCCGCCTGCAAATGCCGGCAGAAGCGATGGATGGATGTTCATTACTTTGTTTAGTGTTTTTTGCACAAACCAAGGAGAAAGATATCTCATATACCCAATGAGTAAAATCAAATCAACATTTCTTTTCTCAAGCTCTGCGTATACTTCTTTGTCAAATTCTTCTCTTTCTTTTCCTTTACCGTCGATGAAGATTGCTTCGATATTGTTATCCTTTGCCCTTTGCATAGCGCCGCAGTCTTCTTTGTTTGAAATCAGACAAACTATTTTACTGTCAAGCTCTTTATTATTGATTGCCTCAATTATGCCCTGCATGTCTGTTGCGTTTGTTGAAGCCAGCACTCCAAGTTTTATTGTCATGATATGCACCACCCCTATGAGTTTTGTCTTTTGTATGCGATAAGTGTGTTTTCAAGTAGCATTGCAATTGTCATGGGTCCAACGCCAAATGGCACAGGGGTTATATATGCTGCTACTTTTTTTACTTTGTTAAAATCAACGTCGCCAACTACTTTTGCGCCGACCTTGTTTATTCCAACATCTATTACTACTGCCCCTTTTTTTACCATGTCTGCTTTTATGAGTTCATGTCTGCCAACTGCAGCAATCAGTATGTCTGCGTACTTGGTGTGTTCTTTTAGGTTTTTTGTTCTTGAGTGGCAGTATGTTACTGTTGCATGCTTTTGAAGTAGCAGCATCCCAACTGGCTTTCCCACAATGTTTGATCTGCCGACAACAACCGCGTTTTTTCCTTTTATGTCAATGCCTGTTGATTCAATCAGTTTTATGACTCCTTTTGGCGTTGCTGGCAGTATTTTTTCATAATCTGGTTCTATAAACATCTCACCGACGTTTTCTGTGTGAAAGCAGTCAACATCTTTATCAGGGTTGATTGCATGAATTATCTTTTTTTCATCAATGTGGTCTGGTACTGGAAGCTGGACTAGTATCCCATGAATTTTTTTGTCTTTGTTTAGTGTTTTTATTATTGATAGCACTTCTTCTTCAGATATGTTTTTTTGAAACTCGTATTTGTATGAGTCCATTCCTACTTCTTTGCATGCTTTTTGCTTCATATTCACATAAAGCTTTGAGGCAGGATTGTCGCCGACTAGAATTACTGCAAGACCAATTTTATCCTTGATTTTATGCACTTCTTTTTTTATCTTGCTTCTGACTTCTTTTGCAATAGTCTTGCCGTCGATTGTTCTGGCTGTCATTAAGTCTAAAAATCTAAGGGTTTTATATAAAGTTTTCTTATTCTATGGGGATAAACTCCAAAGAATCATTTGTAACATCTAAGATTACAATTGTCCTTGGAGGATTTAGAAGTCTTCCTGGGTTAATTATCCTTGTTTTTCCTATCTTTTCGTCTCTTTTCTCGTGTGTGTGGCCGTGAAAAACATAGTCATATTTTTCTGACTGCACGGCTTCATCTGCTAGAATTGGGTTGTGCACTACGTAAAATTTTTTGTTTTTATGTTCAAATTCCAAAGCGTCATTTATTTCATTCCATCCATATTTCCGGGATGTTTCGATTAAGCCTTTTCTTTCTCCGTCGCAGTTTCCAAAAACAAATTTCATGTTTAGCCCCTCAAAGTGCTTTAGCATTCCAGGACTTATTACATCTCCACAATGCACGACAAATTCAACGTTTTTTAGCTTAAAAATCTCTACTGCTTTTAGAATTGATTCATACTGTTCGTGCGTGTCAGATATTATCCCAATCATTCTATCACCCTGTCTTTTTTCTCTTGTTCTAGTCTTAAGTCTTCAAAGTCATCGAGTTCGATACTATAATGCTTGTAAAGCTCTCTTCCCGTATAAGTTTTAATATTTTCTTTTTTTATTTCTAATCGTTTGATAGTATCTAAAACTTTTTCTTTTGTTTTTGCTTCTATTTCAATATGGGGTGGTATCATCGGCCATAAATCAATATCAATTTCTACACCGTCAAGGCCATATCTTACTCTTCTACTTTCTTGTTGTCTAAGTGCTCTAAAACCAATTTTTTCAAGAATTTTTAGTGTTTTATCATAATCTTCGACTTGAACTTCAATTTCTTCTTTACCATCTATCTCATTGTTTATTACTTTTTTATATGTTAACGTATTTTTTTTTCCATCGGTTCTTATTCTTAACCATGCATCTTCTTCATCTAATCTATTGTCATCAGAGTCTAGAATTATCCTTTTATAGATGACATCTTTTACTTTCTTTGCACCTAACCTTTTTAGTTTAGAAACAGTTTTTTCAACGTCTATATCCAAAACTTTAACTTCTATTTCTCTGTCATTCATTCTAGGAAAAAATTTAAACGTTATTTATAAGGGTTTTGAAAACATTTATTAAACAGTATTTACAATCTATTGATAAATAGTAACAGGTTGGTGAGAAGGACATGCAATATAGAACAAGGCCTAATACTGAAGAAATAAAACTGCATCTATTATCGACTGTAAAACATTGTTCTAGTGTGATTTTTTATTTAGAACTCTTTGGCATTCAAGTAGATGACCCTCAAAGCCCTCATGACATTATGGGTTTAGGAAATAAGTTTGAATGGCCAGTTATGAGAGGTATGGCTTTAAGTGGAAGAAATAGCATGGATGATGATATTTTAAGAGAACAGATTAATTTATCAGTTTCAATTCATAGAAGATACCAAAATCATCATCAAAATAGTTTCCCAGATGACTCTCACAGCTGGTTGCAAGCAATAGATGCAGTTTGTGCATCAAGAGAGGATAGAATATACTTAAATGGAGATAGCAGACCTTATGGTGTAGATGATGACCCATCTAATCCTTCAATATTGAGTAAAGTAAAAGCAATGATTAAAATACATCCTGATAAACCAGATTTAGACAAGATCATATCTATACATGATATCCCAAATATTGGCTTGCCTTCTAAAACACACAATCTCATTGTTGATATCTCTGCTAATACTGTAGAAATGTTAAGAACTGTGTATGGCTATCCTGACTTATAAAAACGATTTATTTCTTTTTTGTCAAAGTAATTTCTATCGTGGATACCCTTACTTGTTTTCCTTCTTTGTTTTTGAACTCTTCTGAGTCAATAGCTATATCCTTTACTTCTACTTGGCCTTCTAAAAACCGTTTATTTGATATCTCTGCCACGTCCACTGCTCTTGAGATAAACTTCCCTCGCGCCTTTACTATCACTTCTTTGGCGTTTTTCGTCGTAAACTGCATCACTACACCAGTCACATAATTCATGAATGGTTTGTTCCCTATAAAGATAATGTTATCTTTATCTTTTTCTGCCATAGCCGTCACCCCCGCTCAAGTCAATACTTGAGAGTCATCTATTCTGTTCTTTTCATCAGCCTTGTCACGTATCCAGCGATCACGTTTCGAAGCTTTTTTGAACTAATATCAGCAAATTGAGAAACTAGTTTCTTATTCTCTTCAAAATCTTTTTTAAACTTATCAGAATGCGCACTAACTAAATCGTTTGTTACTCTCTTTATGAATTGGGTTTTGATTCTTCCCATTTTCTGTGTTGTGGAGCCATGATTTATTTATAAAGATTACGATTCCACCACCGCGCACTCATAAATTAAGTTTATAAAGTATTGATTTCAAGATAAGCTTATGGGACAGTTAAAGAGGGTTTTAGGGCTTCCTACTGTAATTTCTATTACTCTAAACTCCATAATTGGCTCAGGCATATTCATGCTGCCGGCAATTGGAGCAATATATTCTGGTCCTTCTTCAATCATTTCATGGATAATACTTGCCGTTTTAGCGCTAATCGCGTCCATGTATTTTGCAGAGCTAATCTCAATGTTTCCTTATGCAGGCGGAATTTATGAGTTCTCAAAACAGGCTTACGGACGCTTCCCTTCTTTTCTTATTGGATGGCTTGCCTGGCTTGTTGGCAATGTCACTGCAGCAATGCTTATCGTTGGTGCAATACAGTATCTTTTGCCAATAACCGGGTTTGAGGTTACAATCGTTAAGGTTTGCGTTTCAGTTTTCTGGCTGTTTGTTTTTAATGCTATGGCTTATAGAGGCATCAAGCTTTCAGCATATATGCTTATGTCTTTTTCATTAATCACTGTTTTTATGGTTACAGTGTTGATAGTAACAGCGCTTTTTAACATAAATCCCCAAAACTACACACCCTTTTTTATACATAAATCAATCTGGTCTAATATCTCCTATCTTTTTCTAACAGTCTTTTTCATTTCAGAAACTTTCTTTGGCCTTGAATCAATAACTTTTTTGGCAGAGGAAACTAAAGACCCTCAAAAAACCCTTCCAAAAGCGCTTATTTATGCCCACATATACATAGCCATTCTTGTAACAGCTCTTGTAATAACATCTATTGGGGCTATCAATTACAAGACTTTTAGCTTAAGCCAGGCACCGTACACCCTTTTGGCAAGGAACGCGTTTGGAAACATCGGTGGTGATTTGATAACTCTTGGCACATATCTTGTCATTATGGGTTCTGCAGCCAGCTGGGTTGTGACAGGACCAAGGCTTGTGCTGGCAATGACAAGAGACAGATTGTTTATCCCAAAATTTAACGCAGTGCATGAAAAATTTGGAACACCTCATAGAGCTATTATTTTTCAGGGCGTCATAACATTTCTTTTCATAATAATGGCGTTTTTAGGTGAGGGCTATAAGACTTTGCTTTCAATGCTTGTCCCGATGGTCTTGATAATGATGTCTGCTGTAGTGTTAACTGTGCCTATACTTAGAAAAACAAGAAAAGACATTAAAAGAACTTTTAAAGCACCCCTTGGCACAGCCGGACCGATAATTTTGACTCTAATCTATGTCTTTGTGATAGTCACTTGGCTAATTATTGAGCCTAATGCGTTTAGTCTTTTAACACTGGTATTTTCACTCATGCTTTTTGCACTTCCTGTTTATTTTCTTTTAGAGCTTTATTATAATCCTAAAACCATTGAAAAGACTAACAATTTAATTGCATACCTGTCTTTGTGGCTTGAGGGCGTGACTATCCCCAAAAAAGTCAGAACCAGAATATTTAGGCACCTTGGAGATGTGAAAGGAAAAAGGGTCTTGGACTATGGGTGTGCTGTAGGAACCCTTACTGTTGAACTAATAAAAAAGGTTGGAAGAGACGGTTATGTATATGCGATTGAGAGTTCAAAGCGTGCTGTAAAGATTTCATACATGAGGCTGATTCTTACAGGCATAAAGGTTTATGGGCTAAAAAGGAACTTTGACATTATTAGAGACTCTGAAGAATATTCAAGGATTCATCCAAGTGTTGATCATCTTGATGCCGCTGTTAGTGTTGGCATGATTAGCTACATACAAAACCTTCAAAATGTTTTAAAAGAATTGAATCATAAGATGCATATGGGCGGCAAAGTAGTGTTTGTTGACTATGACAAACTCTTTGAGATAATTCCAAACATTGACTGGCTTGCAGACGACAAACTCTTAACGCAATACTTTACAAAAGCAGGCTTTAAAATCAGGATAGAGAGGGTGCAGGGAATGATGTGGAGATATGTTTATATATTTGCAGAGAAAGTAAAAAATGTCAGAAAATGATTTCTAATATCCCCAGACATCCACATCAAGCTTTGAGTCTGGCTTAATTTTCCCGCTTGCTGTGTCAAGAATTATCTTTGCGACTTTTTCTGGCGGGTCTCCTGAGAAGTTTGTCATCCTTGTTGCAGTCATTCCTGGATTGACGCACGCCCATTTCATGTCTCTTATTTCTCCAGCCATGCTTTGCGTGAACCCTCTCACTGCAAATTTTGTCCCGCAGTATGTTGAAAGTGATGGATACCCGGTTTTCCCGGCGCCGCTTGCAATGTTTATTATCATATCTTTTACATACGGCAGCGCTTCTTTGGTCATTTTTACAAGGCCTTCATAGTTTACCCTGATTTGTGATTCTATTTCATCGTAGCTTTGCTCTAAAAGCGGCTTCCATGCGATTACTCCTGCGTTGTTTATAAAAATGTCAATTTGCTTGAATTTTTCTGCAGCTTCACTTATGCATGATTTGATGCTGGCATCATCCATGACATTTAAATTTATAACAAGAACTTTTTTTGCTCCTAGTTCTTTGCACTTTTTTGCTGCGTCTTCTGCTTCTTTTTTGTCTTTATGATATGTGAGTATTACTTTTGCTCCTTCTTTTGCAAAAAGAAATGCAGTCTGTCTCCCTATCCCCATGCTTGCACCTGTTATTAGAACTGTTTTGCCTTCTACCATCTAATGAGAAATATTATTTACATATTTATAATTAATGTTGAAGCGCTTTTTTAACAGCTTTTAAAAAATCTTTGTTGTCAAATGGCTTTGTCAGATAATCTATAACATTCTCATCGTCAAGAATGTTTAGGTCTATCTCTTCTTTTGTCAATACTGTTACAAAAATTATCTTGATATCCTTTGTTTCTTCATTTTCTCTTATTTTTTCGTAAAGCTCAATTCCAGATATATCTGGAAGCATGATGTCAAGTATTATCAGTCTTGGCTTTGCCGCTTTTATCAAGTCCAATGCTTTTTGCCCATTTTCAACAGTTTCTACATGTATTCCTTCAATTTCTAAAAGTGATTTCTCAAGTTCTACTGCTGTTGGTTCGTCTTCAACAATTAATATATTATCCATAATCAATCTTAAAAAAATGTTATTTTTAACCTTTTCTATTATTTTCTATTAAATAGTGTTAAGAACATATTTATTGTAATAACTAAAAATATTTAAAGGGAAAAGCGCCCCTATTAATCTTAAGCATTAACAGTGATTATTAATGAAAGAATATGCGTGCGTACACTGCGGCCATCGATGGTTTGAACCGCTTGACAACGAAAAGAAGCCTGGATGGGGATGCCCGAACGGGTGTGCTGCACAAGGAGTGGAAGTTTCTAATGGCCATCATAATTTTATACAGACAATTTTTGAGAGATGGCTTGAAAAAACTGATGATGATTCTCAAAAAGAAAAAATTCGACATCATTTAAAGCTTCTTAAAGGTCATGAGAATTATCCTTAGGCTTTCTTGACAATCTTTGCTTTTGTGACCATGTTTTGGTCATGGTTTAGGACTTCGATGTAAAATCTTTTAAATAAGATTCTGTCTCCTTTTTTAGGAATCTTGCCGGTCTTATACATGATAAGACCATTGACTGTTTCAAAAGCTGTAAGGTCAATGCCTTTTAGGCTTATGCCTGTTTTGTCTGCTATGTCTTCGATATCTGCTTTTCCAGAAACAATGTATACCTTATCACTGACTTTTTTTAGGATGAATTCTTCTTTGTCAGTTTCATCATATATTTCGCCGACGATTTCCTCAAGCAAATCTTCGATTGTGACTATTCCAGATACATCGCCATGTTCGTCAATAACAATTGCTATGTGCACTTTTGTTTTTTTAAACTCTGTTAACAGGTCGTCAATCATTTTTAGCTCTGGAATGGAAAAAGGCTCTTTTGAAATCTCGGAGAGTTTTGGGTTTCTGTTTTCATAAAGGTATTTAATTAAGTCTTTTGCATAAATTATTCCTTTAATATTTCCCGGCTTTTTGTCATATACTGGGATTCTTGAAAACCCTGATTCTAAGACTTCGCTAATCACGTCGTTTACCCTTCTGTGCATTTCAAGCGAGAAGACTTCGTTTCTTGGAGTCATTATCTGATATGTTGCTTTGTCATCAAGTTTTAGGATGCCGTGAATCATTTCTTTTTCTTCTTTTCCAATTGCTCCTTCTTCTTCGCCAAGCGCAAGAAT
>JAAOYE010000010.1 GCA_018221175.1 Candidatus Woesearchaeota archaeon | reverse complement strand
TCATGACAGGAACAGAAATACTGTCTCCATCTTTCAAGTCTCTTATCTCATCCACTATTCGCTTCACATCTTTTTCTGTCTGCTGCAGTTCTTCGTCTGGTGTGAAAACATTCCAAAATATTTTTACAAGCATAAAAAAAAGGATGACTGCAATTATAAGTGTGAGTAACTCTCTGTAAACTGTAATGTCTCCTCTCTTATTCATAATCTTATTCTTATTAGAATTCTTATAAAAAAGTTGTTATTTGACTGTCACACTCTTTGCTAGGTTTCTTGGCTTGTCTATTGGAAGATTTAGTTCTACACCAATATAATAACTAAGAAGATGACCTATCATAGTTGAGTACACTGCAAACTCTGCGTCATCTGAGTCTGGAACAATAAAGTCTCCGCCATTGTTTGATATTATTATTGTTTTTGCGCCTCTTGCCTCGACTTCTTTTGTGCTTGAGTCCATGGAAAGGTCGCTTTTAGGAATAAGTGAGATAACAGGTGTTCCATCCTCAATAAGCGCTATTGTTCCGTGCTTTAGTTCTCCTGCCATCATCCCGCTAGCGTGTATGTAGTCTATTTCTTTTAGTTTTAGGGCTATTTCTCTTGCTATTGGGTAGGTTGCTCCTTTTCCAAGAATGAATATGTCTCTTTTTTGTGATAGCTCTTTTGCTATTTCTTTTGTTTTTTCTTCGTTTTCATCAATTGTTTTTTGGATTTTGTCAGGGATTCCTTCTATATCCATTTCATACCCTAATTCTTTTGCAAGTGCAAACAATACTATTAACTGGTTTGTGAATGTTTTTGTTGAAGCAACACACACTTCTTGTCCTGCGAGTGTCTCAATGGACAGGTCTGAGTGTCTTTGAATTGTTGAGTAAGGAACGTTTATGATGCTTGCAACTTTTGCACCTGCCTTTTTTATCTCTTTTAAGACTGAAACCACATCCATTGTTTCACCAGACTGCGAGATTGGGATTATTAATGTATCTTTGTCCACTAAAGAAAAGTTTTCAAACTCTGATGCTATCATTGTCCTTGCATCAATTCCTTGATTGTTGAAAAGATAAGCCCCAATTAATGATGCATGGTAGCTTGTGCCAGCTGCTATAAAAAAGAGTTTTTTGCAGTCTTTTATTAGCTTTGCAAATTCTTTTAGTTTGTCTTTTTGAAGAGTGTGAAGTGACTCTATCAGTCTTTTTGATGTTTTGGGCTGTTCTTTGATTTCTTTTATCATGTAGTGGGCAAAGTCTAGTTCTTGTTCTTTTGCTTCTTCCCACTCAAACGTTTTTGGCGCTTTTACTATCTCATTTCCTTCTTTGTCAAAGAAAGCGTATTTTTCTGCTGTGATTTCTGCTAGTTCATTGTCATCAAAAAAGATTGCTTTTTTTGTTTTGTCTGAAAATGCGTATATGTCGCTTCCAAGAACAAACCCTGTTTTTGTTATTCCAAGAGCAAGCGGCGAGTCTTTTTTGAGTGCGTAGATTTTTTCTTCGTCTTTGTTTATTGCAAGTATCGCGTATGTTCCTTTCACTGTTTTTTCAAACTCTAATAGTGCTTCTTTAACACTTTTTCCTTGTTTTATCTTTGAGTCTAAAAAGTGTACTATTACTTCTGTGTCAGTTTGTGATATAAACTCGTATCCTTCCAGCTCTAAATCTTCTTTTAGTTTTTGAAAGTTTTCTATGATCCCATTATGGACTACAAAAAGCGTTTTTTCTTTGTTAAAATGAGGATGCGAATTGATTTCTGTGACTCCTCCATGCGTTGCCCACCTTGTATGTGCGATTGCTGTCCTTGCTTTTAGAGTTTTGTCAACATTGTCAAGCAGATTGTTTATTTCTCCAACAGTCTTTACAAAGTCTCCGTTACTTGTTGCAAACCCTGACGAGTCATATCCCCTGTATTCAAGTCGTTTGAGTCCTTTTAAAAGCTCATCTCTGACTCCAAACTCCTCTTTTGCAACAAGCCCTATTATCCCGCACATTTTATTTTTCCTTATCTTTTGCAACTATTTCTC
>JAAOYE010000087.1 GCA_018221175.1 Candidatus Woesearchaeota archaeon | reverse complement strand
CACCTTTTTGTCCTTCCTTGGCTTTTTCCATGGCAGCTTTTGTTATAATCTCATACTCTTCTTCAAGGTCTTCATACATTTCCTGCTTTTCAACATACGCTTTATATAATGTTTCAAGATGCTCATGAATTCTTTTAATTTCTGGGAATTTTTCTCCAAGTTTTTTAAAGTCAGGATTTTTATTAAGCACTCCGACTTTGTCGCAAAGCTCTTTTTCCAAGTCATATGCATCTTTTCTTTCCTTGTATCTATCATAAAGCTGTATCATGTCTCTGTAAATAACTTTTAGCTCAGGAAACTTATTGATATACTGGGAAAAACCAAGTTTTCTTGAAAGAGAGTATATCTCGTTTGAAAGCTCGACTTCTATTTCCATCAAGTACTCGTTTTGCATAAATACCAATTTTTTTAGGTGTTCGTTATGAGTTGCCAAAAACTTCTCAAGCTTCTTTTTCTTTTTCTTTTCATCATACTCAAACAAATGCATAATAAAAAACGCAATGAATGGAATAATGACTACTGCCGGTATCAGAAAGCTCAAGAAATTATAGAAATTTCTCGAACAAAAGAAGAATATGTAATAGCCAAGTATTGATGAAAACAAAAGTATTACAAAGATTATAAAAAACAATATCTGCCTTTCTATTGAGAGGTATTTTCTTGCCTTTTCTACATCTTTTAGCTTCTTGTCTTTTTTTACCCTTCTTTCCCTCTCTTTTTCTGTAGCAATAAATGCTATGCTAAAAAATATTACAAGCCCATAAAGCCACAAAAACTGAGGCCTTAAAAGATCTTTTGGCCTGTTGCAAATCTTTAGGGGAATCTCAATTTTTACTTCTTTTTCGCATGGATTTGCACACGGGCCCCCGCAGTCTATTCCCTGCTCGCAGCTTCCAGAGTGGCAGTTTCTTTTTCCGTCAAAACAATGAGGTTCGCCTTCTTTTCCAGGACATGGCGGGCATTCCCCACCACAATCTATATCATATTCGTTTCCATTTCGTATGCCGTCAAAACAAGTTCCTTCATAAATACATTCTTGAATTTCAGGAGGCTTTCTTTTTGTAGTGTTGCATTCGTTTAAATCTAAACATGTTCTGTCCTGCGTTTCATTAATATAGCATTGGCTCCATCTGGTGCAGTTCCAGTTTTCTTCGCATGCAGTGATGTTAAAGGGGACTTCGCCTGTGATTTTTCCAAGGTCAAAGTCACCCATTTCAAAGGAGCCTCCACCTCCTCCACCTCCTCCGCCTCCGCCGCCTGAAGTGGTAGTACCGTTTGGTGTTGGGGTTTCGTTTGTTGACGGGCATGTACCGCAATCATTTTCACATGAACCGCATGTTTCATAAATATCCTGGCAAAAAGAATCTCCACAGACAAGCACTGGCACGATTAGAGTTGTGTTTTTGTGCACACCGTATGAATAAGTTGGGTCGCCAAGTGCTGTTGCGAGCTCTCCGTTAAAGTAAAAAGTTATTGTCTCGCTTAAGTCTGCGCCTTCATCAGCACTTGTTTGATTATCATCGCCCATGCAGCTGAGCACGCCATAATATCCGGATGTTGTTGTGACGTATCGTCCGCACTGCGTCGCGTTTTGGTCTTGTGCAATCACCATTTGGCCCGAAGGTCCTGGAGAGTTGTAGTACCATACTGAACCGTAGAATTCTGTTGGAAGAGGAGGATAGGCATTTACGATTATCGGGATGTAGATTATAAAAAGCAGTGCCAGCATTGATATTTTATTCTTATTTTTCATGGGAACACCCACATGTCGTCTGCAGTCATGTTTATCCAGTATCCTTCATCAGGCTGAATCTGAGTAAGTGTGCTGTTTGGGTCGCCTGGCGCATAATATACCCATGTGTTGTTTTG
>JAAOYE010000086.1 GCA_018221175.1 Candidatus Woesearchaeota archaeon | reverse complement strand
TGATTTACAGCTTCTACCATGAAGTCTTCGCCGCCAAGAGAACTTCCCCCAGACAAAATAACTATTTCTGATTTACCAACTCCTTCTTTTATTTTGTCTTTAATCTCTTTTAACTCATCTCCAACAAGACCTAAATCTATAACTTCGCAACCAGCTTCTTTAAGCGCAGTTGTTATTGTTAATGTGTTTATATCAAATATTTTTCCCACAGAAAGTTTTTTTCCAACTTGGATTATTTCACTGCCTGAAGAAAAATATGCAATCTTTGGAATTTTCTTTACTTTTATTTTATTGATGCCAACAGCGGAAAGGACACCGATACTTCTTGGAGTTAACTTTTCTCCTTTTTTTGCAACAACTTCTCCTTTTTTTATGTCGCTTCCAATCTTTATGATGTTTTCATGCGGTGCTACAGCTTTGTATATAACTGCTTTGTCTTTGTTTTTTTCTGTGTACTCCACCATTAAGACCGCGTCTGGCCCTTTTGGAAGAGGCGCACCAGTAGTTATCTCTATACAGCACCCTTTGTTTAATTCTTTATCTGAAACAATTCCAGCAGTGATTGAATCAATTATATTAAGTGTCTTTGGGTTGGTCTGAGACGCATCAAATGTGTCGTTTGCAATCACTGCAAATCCATCCATGGCGCTTTTTTTAAAATGAGGAACATCAATATCTGATTTAACATCCTGTGCAATTACTCTTCCAACTGACTCTGTCAAAAAAACTTCTTCTATCTCGACATTTGGAGCTAGAGAAAAAAGAATCTTTTTAGCCTCCTGCAAGCTTGCAAGTTTTCCAAACCCCTGCTTTGTCATTTTAAAATCACATGATTCATTATATGTCCCATTTCTGGAATGATGAGTTTTTTTACTGCAAGTGATACAGCGTTTGGGCTGCCCGGAATGCAAAATACTGCTGTGTTTTTTATTATGCCAGCTGTTGCGCGTGAAAGCATTGCAGCAGAGCCTATTTCTTGCGCGCTTAAAAGCGTAAAAAGTGTAGAAAAACCAGGTAGTTCTTTTTCAAAAAAAGGACGCACGGCTTCAATTGTTACATCCCTTTTAGATATGCCTGTGCCACCGTTTAAAATTATTACATCAGAGTCTTTAGCAAGTTTCATTACATCACTTCTTATCTCATATTGGTGGTCTTTTACAACAATGCGCCCAACTATTTCATGGCCTTCTTTTTCTAATAATTTTTTTATCAGAGCGCCTGACTTGTCGTTTTTTAATGTTCTTGTGTCAGAGACTGTGACAATACTCGCCTTTGCTTTTTTTGGCGCGTCTTTTTTGTGCTTTATTGTTGTTTCCATTTTCTTAATATACTAATATTCTCAATTCTTGTATTTGGGTACTGTCCTTTTTCATCTTTTTCAAGGTATTTTACCATGTCCCATATAGTGTTTAGTGCAGTAGAGACTCCAACAAGCGATTCCATCTCAACACCTGTCTTTGCGACTGTTTTCACAACGCATATCGCTTCAATAAAGTCTTCTTCTATTTCAAACTTGAAGTTTGTAAATTCGATAAGGATTTGATGACAGTGAGGAATCAAGACAGAAGTTTGTTTTACAGCATTTATTCCTGCAAGCTTTGCAGCCTCAATCACGTCGCCTTTTTTTATCTCTTTTTTCCTGATTTTTTCAATAGTGTCTTTTTTAAGGATGATTTTGCCTACAGCCTCTGCTTCTCTTCTTACTGCTTTTTTGTCAGAGATATCTATCATTTTTTATCTTTCCATAAATTCCTTTTGCATTTTTTAAGGTGTCAATATCATCAAAGCAGACCAGGTTATTTTTTTGAAAAAGGCACGCTTTTACTTTACCATCAGAAGTAATTCTGATTCTCTTGCAGTTTTTGCAAAAACCTTCATGCCCTGGCCTTACAATCTCAACTACTGTGTCATGCAAGTGGTATTGGCTTCTTTGGTGCAGCGAGTTTTTAGTTATAAGAAAAGCTTCTTTTTCAAGGTTAGTTTCGACGTTTTTTAATGAAAAATAATGTTTTTTAAAGTAATTATTGTCTGTGTTTATAAGCTCAATTAGTTGTAAAACCACATTTTTTTCTTTTGCAAACCTCACCATGTCATTTATTTCATGCTCATTGATGCTTTTTAAGACAACCATGTTTAGCTTTATTGGAAAAAGCCCCGCTTTTTTTGCGGCGTCTATTGCGTTTATTATGCTTTTGGCATTTTTTAATTTTGGGTTGTATAGGGAGTCGCAGCCAATATTTATTCTGTTAAGTCCGGCTTTTTTTAGCTTATGCGCGAGGCGTTCAAGGTTTGTCCCGTTTGTCACAATGCTTAAGTCTTCAAAGTATTTTGAAAATGTTTTTACTATCCTGACTATTTCTTTTCTAAGAAGAGGTTCGCCCCCTGTAATCTTAACTTTTTTTATGCCGTCATTTCTTGCTTTTATTGCTATTTTTTTAATATCTGGGAGACTAAGTTCTATGCTGCTTTTCTCCTGTCCTTCATTATGGCAATAACTGCAGTTCATGTTGCATTCTTGGGTTATTGAAATACGAAGACTGTCAATCATTTTATCTTTTCAAACCTCTTCAAAAGCTTAATGCCTTCAGGACTAAGAATGGTTTTTCCACCCGCGTCTTTGCCGCCTTTAAAAGTCGCGACAATTCTTTTTCCAATTCTTTGCTCTATCTTTTTTATGTAATTGTGCGCTGTCTTTTCAGAAATTCCAACAACACTCGCGCTTTTTTTTAGAGAACTTGTTTTTTTAATGGCTTTTAGAATCTCATACCTTCCTTTGCCAAGTATAGATTTTCCTTTATACTCAAGCCAAACCTTTTTGTTTGCAGAATAAACTTTTTACCACCTTCTTCTTCGAAAACTACTCGAATAGAATTTAAATACTTTTCGCTCTAATCACTAAACGCAGAGTTCATCCCATCTAATAACTGTTGCCAATATTCTTTTGCAGCTTTCCATTTATCTTGTCTGAACTTTTCAACCCAGTAATGTATAGATAAATCAGGAGATTTTGCTACAGC
>JAAOYE010000085.1 GCA_018221175.1 Candidatus Woesearchaeota archaeon | reverse complement strand
GATAGTCTCACCCATTGTTCTTATCGGTAAGTACATCACATATATCTCCAATAATTTCTTCTCTTAAACCATTATCATTTAGAACTCGCAGTCTTTCCATTCTGCATATAACTTTTGTATAATCAACTATATAAATCTTTGCTGATTACTTATTTAGGACAAAAAGTAAGAATCATTTTCTTTTTTAAAAGTTGCGCAACATTTATAAAATCATATATAAATAAACGAAAGCTTTTTAAATAAATCACTGTTTTACTTTAAAAACTTATTCATTTTCATAATCATAGAGAGGGGGTTTATACTATGACCAAAGATGACAGATATGTAAAAAAATGTCCTGAGTGTGCTGGCATAAACTTATTCTGGAATAAAGAAAAAGGAGAAATCATATGCAGAGACTGCGGACTAGTCGTGGAAGAAAAAATGGTTGATTTTGACCAGGAATGGAGAGAGTTTGACGGCGACGAAGCAGCCAAAAGACGAAGAGCAGGAGCTCCTAGCACATACACACAATATGATCAGGGACTGTCAACAGAGGTAGGCAGAAAAGCAGATCTTTACGCTCTTGATTCAAAAGACAAAAACAAGTTCTTTAGACTAAGAAAATGGCAGTACCGAATATCAACTGCAATAGAAAGAAATCTAAAGCTTGCGCTTGCAGAACTTAAAAGAGTTTCATCATACCTTAAACTACCTAAATCTGTAGAAGAGGAATCTGCACGAATATACACTTTAGCAGTACAAAGAGGGCTTGTAAGAGGAAGAAGCATGGAGTCGGTAGTTGCGGGTGCACTGTACGCTGCTTGCAGACGACATGAAGTTCCAAGGACACTTGACGAACTTTCTGAGAGCTCAGGCATAGAAAAAAAGGAGATTGGAAGAACATACAGGTTTATAACAAGAGAGCTGGGGATAAGCATCTTGCCTTCAAATCCAGCAGATTATATACCTAGGTTTTCATCAGCATTAAAGCTTTCTGCTGAGACTCAAAGTAAGAGTATTGAGATAATCGAGCATGCTCAAAGAGTTGAGCTAACTTCAGGCAGAGGCCCAACAGGCATCGCTGCAGCAGGTCTTTATGTTGCTGCTTTAATCAACGGTGAGAAAAGGACTCAAAGAGAAGTTGCAGATGTTGCTGGAGTCACAGAAGTAACAATTCGAAACAGATACAAAGAGCTGCTCGAGAAGCTTGGTCTTGAAAAAGAGATTAAAAAGACCAAGAAAAAGAGCAAAGATTAGAATCTGAACAGTTTTTCGCTAAAATTTATTATCTTATTTTTCTCAAATTTTATTTCTTCTTTAATCAGAAGTTTCTTCTTGTCTTTTATTGGCTTTCCTGTTTTAACACCACAAAAGCCTCCAATAGAACCATCACTTGCAACGATTCTATGGCATGGGATTTTTCCTTTTGATAAAAATCCATCAGTGTTTTTTGACATTGCAATACCAACAGCTCTATACGCATTTGTTCCAAGCACGCTTGCTATCTCTTTGTATGTTGTCACTTTTCCTTTCGGAATCTTTTTTACAAGCTCATAGACTTTGTCGGAGAATTTCATTTTATTAGTGCAATTATCTTCTTAAACTCTTTCTCATCATATTTTTGCTTATATTTTCTGGCATTGTTTATCATTCCTTTTTTATTGATATCAAAACCTTTCTTTTTTAATATCTTAGATAAGTTTTCAGATATGATGTATTGGCAGAACTGATTCACATTGTTTGGCTTTATAGTCCTGTTTGCCCTTTCAAAGTCAAGCAAAACCGTGCTTTTCTCTGTGACAACAATGTGTTTGTATGGGTTGGTCATTTCTTCCTTGTTTATTTTGTTTTTATCCAGTATCCTCATTTGTTCAAAAAGGTTTAAAACAACCTTTTTTATTTCTTCTTTATTTGATTTTTCAATAAATTCTGGAAACAAAATCCCATCTACAAATTCATACATAACAAAGTCCTTTGATTCTTTAACAAGAATTGGGCCAATACCTAATTTATTTACGATTTTTAGGTTTCTCCCTTCTATTTCAATTCTCGCATGCGCCTCACTTTTAGGATTCTTTATTTTGATTCCAACTTTTTTATTACTGTATTTTCCTGTGTATATTATTCCACGCTTGCCTCTTGCCAAAAACTCTGGCTTTTTTATGCCCTTAATCATTGATTCCAACTTTTTTATTTTGTATACATAAAGTGTTTCAAAGTCAAGCTTCAAGAAGTCTGTTTCTTCATATAAATAACAGTTTTCCATTACTGTTTTGTCAATAACATCTTTTTTGGTTAGTGTTGAAAAAAGCAGCAGTATTTGCCCGTCTTTATTTAGATATTCTTTTGTTTGTTCTAAAAACTTTACAGTCATCTCATAACCTTTCTTGCCACCATCAAGCGCGACATCTTTTACTTTGTCATCACAGGGAAGATAAGGGGGATTGAATATGATTGTGTCAAAAACATTCTGTTTTCGAGCATGATCAGAAGCTTCGTTTGCTGACATGTCAAAATTTCCTTTTACGCTTGAGAATAGATTTGAGATAGCGTATCTTATTTTTTTATGCGAGTTATTTTTGCTTGCATAATCTATTGCGTCTTTGTTGATATCAACCGCGAGCACACTTTCTACTTCTTTTTTCTTAGCAGCAGCAATCGCTTGGATACCAGAACCAGTTCCCATATCAAGTACTTTGCCATAAGCTAGTTTTTCAACTGTCTTTGCCAATAATTCACTGTCTTCTCTAGGTTTGTACACATGCATAAAAAGAAGAAATAATTTTGTGATTATATAGTTTTTCTAAATATTCCCTTCCATCTCATCAATAATCTTTTCTGCGGCTTCAACTCTTGTCATGTCATACTGGTCTGCCTGAATAATCGGTCTTCCAATCACTATGTAATCGCTGCCGATATCATGTGCTTCTTGAGGACTCACGATTCTTCTTTGGTCATCAGCAGTTGCCCAAGCAGGGCGCACACCCGGAGTCACAGTGATAAAATCTTTTCCGCAAGCATCTTTTACAACCTTTATTTCTTCAGGCGAACAGACAACGCCGTCAAGACCTACTTTTTTTGCAAGCTTTGCAAAGTGCTCGACCATTGTTTCAACAAATACGTTTATCTTAAGCTCCTCTTTCATCAATTCATCATCCATACTTGTAAGAATTGTGACACCAATAAGCAAAGGTTTTTTCCCTTTTGAGTGCTTGTCAATCGCCTTTCTTGCTGCTTCCATCATTTCAACGCCGCCAAGACAGTGGATGTTAAACATGTAAACACCTAGTTTCGCAGCCTGCTTTGCATAGTTTGCAACAGTGCTAGGTATGTCATGAAACTTTAAGTCTAAAAACACTTCACCCCCTCTGTTGTGGATTTCTTTAACTATGTCTGGTCCGTACTTTGTGAATGCGTCGTTAATCTTAAACATGACTTTGTCTTTTAATTGCCCTACAATTTCAAGAATTTCATCTTTTTCCATGTTATCCAAAGCTATAAATATTTTCTTTTTCATT
>JAAOYE010000084.1 GCA_018221175.1 Candidatus Woesearchaeota archaeon | reverse complement strand
CGCTGGTTTTTTCGCAGTGTATTAAAGCATTTTTGCTTTAATGCGCTCTTGCGTGTCAACCGAGCGTAACCAGTTGTTTGAACCCGAGTCCTTGGATCGAAAATCCAAGATGATTGGCCAGACTACACCACAGGGGCATTGTGAATTTTATGCATTTAGTAATACATGGGCCCGGGGGGATTTTCATACCTTTATAAAGTTTTTGAACCCCCGACCACCAGCTCGCTTAGGAGCATCTTTGAATAGAACGCTGCCATATAAGACTGGCGCTCCAGCCGGACTAAGCTACGGGCCCAAAAAGCTTAGATTTTGTGGTCTTTAACTTGGATTTTGGAGTTGTTTAAAAATGTATCGATAAATAAGTATATACCAAAAATCTTTTATATAAAACAGAGATTTGCCCTATAAAAGGGGTTTAAATTGAGTAAAAAAATAAAACTGATAATATTTGACTTATGGGGAACAATATTAGAGACTGGTGTAATCCCCTCTCCGCTAAAGCAGTCAAAAAAGATTCTTGGCCAGTTTAAGATGCCTTATCCTGAATTTGTAATCAAGTTTGAAAAGGCGTTTATGACCAAAAAGTTCAATGATATAAGAGAAGGCCTCGACAAAATATTTACTGAGTTTAATGTGAGCCCTGATGAATACAACCGAGTTGATAGGTTAATAGGTCTTTGGAATAAGGCTAAAATACAATCTGAACTTTATGAGGAAACTAAAGAAGTTTTAAATGACCTAAAAAAAGATTATAAGATTGTGCTGCTTTCAAACCTTCCTTCAATTGACGAAGACATTATGGAGCGCTTTAATTTCAAAGAAACATTTGATGAATTATTCTTATCATACGAAACAGGATGCATCAAATGCGACTGCGATATCTTCAATCAAGTCCTTGAAAAAATGGGTGTTTCAAAAGATGAAACAATAATGATTGGAGACAGCATGGAATCAGATATTGAAAGCGCAAAAAAAGTCGGCATCAGAGGAATTCTTGTTGACAGAAGAAACAACCGAGATTATAAAGATAGAGTATTAAACCTAAGAGAACTTAGAGCCAAAATTGAAGAGGTGGTGTAAGTGGATGAAGACTGCATTTTTTGCAAAATTGCAAAAGGCGACATTCCAAGCGCGAAAGTGTATGAAGACGAAAACACACTTGCATTTTTGGATATAGGCCCGGTAAACAAAGGCCACACACTTGTGATTCCAAAGAGGCATTCAGAGACTCTTTTACATATGGATGAAAGAGACGCATGTCATGTCATGAAAACAGTGCAGCTAGTTGCAGATGCTGTTAAAAAAGCGACAAAAGCAGAAGGTTTCAATGTTTTGATGAGCAATTTTAAGGCTGCTGGACAAGTTGTGCCTCACGCCCACATTCATATCATCCCACGGTTTCCTAATGACGGATTTAAGCATTGGGAGCAAAGCAATTATGAAGAAGGCGAGATGGAAGAAGTAGCAAGCAAAATCACTGACGAACTATCTTAATTTTCATCGATATCTATATAAATAGCGTAGACGAAGTCTGAGTCTTTGAAAAAACGCTAGTTTTTTAAATAATTCAGTTTTTTTGGTTTTTTATATGCCGCTGTAGCTCAGCCTGGTTAGAGCGCTAGACTCATATGTTTTGAGTGATGAGAGAATTTTCTCGATGACAAATACTCATACCGGGTTATCTAGAGGCCGTGGGTTCAGATATGATTTTGGATTACCAATTTCATTGGAAGTCCCGCCAGCGGCATTTTATATTTAAAAGAACACATTTTAAAAATGGCAAAAAGACATAAATCAGATATCCTTGTTGATGATATTATTGGTGGATTCAAAGTACTTGTTGTTTCTGTATTAGTAATATATTTTGCTATAGCAATAATAAATGCGCTACCTGAAGTAAATTTTCCAATAAAAACTGGGTCTGCTTGGTTAGTCTCATTTATTGGTGGGATTTTCTTTACATTCGCTAATTATGTTAAGAATATAAATAAGGCTTATGGTAAAAAGAAATAAAAAATACAAAAGAATTAGAAAAAGAAGGTTTAGGTATAACGATGACCTTCCAAGAATTAGAAAACCAACTGCTTATGAAACTATTGAATATAATATCAAATTTTACTTTACTATAATTATTATAATCCTAATAATATATGGGATTTCCAGATTAATTTCCTTATTCTAAATCTCTAAACTAACATCTTTCATGTCAAAGTTTTCTATTGGTACTGTTCTCTTATTATTTTGCTGCTTTCCTGCATTTCTAATCTTTTTTGTCATTAAAGAAAGCGAATCATGAAGCGCTGCTTGTAGCCCCCAGTTTTCTTTGCTTACAGCAAACTTACATCTGTCTGATGAAATTCTTAGCTTAATATATACTAAAGGCACACCCCTATATACTCCTCTGTTGTGCACACCCTTTTTTAGACGAATGTCAGCTGTTAAAACACCTTCGCTGCATCTATCTGCGCTTTGCTCTAAAAAACCATAGAGCCTGTCATTTAGATAATATTTTTCAAAAGAATTCAATTTGTCATAGTCGCCAATAACTCTAATAGAGTACTTACTCAAGAAATCCGGCGATATGCTTTGCATATAATCACCCCCATACGCAAATCATATGGTTTCATGATATTTAAAATGTTTGTTTAGGGAAAAAAAACGCCAGCGCCCGGATTTGAACCGGGAATTCCGTGAGGAACCGGCTCTCAAGGCCGGCGCAATATTCCCCAGCGAGAAGACAAGTAATCTTCAATTACCGCTTCCGGGTTATGCGACACTGGCATTAGAAACTAGAATTAAGTCTGATTTAAAAAATTAATGGTTTAAAAGAAAATAAGTTAACTATCAAGCATTTCAATCTCAATGTTTAATCCTTCCGGTGATGAAAAAGAATTTTTCAAATCCTCAGGATTAACTGTCTAACATCTCAATCTCAATGTTTAATCCTTCCGGTATTGGCACTCTCATGACCATTCTTAGCGCCCTTTCATCAATTCCAAGATCGATTAATCGCTTATGAATTCTCATCTCATAGCGCTCCCACGTTGCTGTGCCGTCACCGCAAGGGCTTTTTCTTGTGGTAACTTTAAGCTTTTTTGTGGGCAGGTGTATAGGTCCCCTTAGTACTACTCCTGTCTTGTCTGCAATGTCTTGTATATACTCGCAAGTTTCGTTTAGTTTATCTATGTCTGTACTTGCTAGTTTTATTCTTGCTTTCTGCATTTTATCTCTCTTCGACTCTGGGGCCTACCCCATGATAACCGGTTAGGTTGCCATGCATTAATAAAAAAAAATACAAAAAAGTTTAACTCAATTATTTCTTCTTGACAAGGTCAATACACATACCAGCTGCAACTGTTACTCCACTGTCTCTAATAGCAAACCTTGACATTTGAGGTATTTCCTTTTGTTTTTCAATTACTAACGGCTGTACCGGTTTTATCTTAACAATAGCTGCGTCCCCATTCTTGATAAAGTCTGGGTTTTCTTTAACAGTTTCTCCTGTGGTGGGGTTTAGCTGTTTTTCAATTGCAGTTATTTGGCAGGCAATTTGTGCAGTGTGGATATGGAACACAGGTGTGTATCCTACTGTGATAACGCTTGGGTGGTTTAAAACAACGATTTGTGCTGTAAACTCACTTGCAACAGTTGGCACGTTTGATTCATGTCCAATTACGTCTCCTCTTGCAATGTCTTTTTTGCCAAAGCCTCTAACGTTAAATCCAATGTTGTCACCTGGACCAACTTTTTGGTATTGCTCGTGGTGCATCTCCATGCTTTTTATTTCACCAGGAACACCTTTTCCTTCTCTTCCAGGTACTGCAATAACTTTATCTCCTATTTTCATCTCGCCTGTTTCGACTCTTCCAACTGGTACAACACCAATACCAGTAATGTTGTATACATCCTGAATTGGCAGTCTTAGTGGAAGATTTGTTGGTTTTTCTGGCTCTTTTAGAGTATCGATTGCTTCTAAAAGCGTCTTGCCTTTATACCATGCCATTTTGTCTGATTTTTTGACAATGTTGTCTCCTTTAAGCGCAGCTGCGGCTACAAACTCTACATCCTCGGTTTTGTACCCAACAGATTGAAGCAGTTTTGTCACTTCATCTTTTACACTATTAAATTTTGCTTCTGCATAGTCCACACCTGAGATGTCCATCTTGTTAACATTTACAATGATTTGGCCAACGCCCAGTGTTTTTGCCAAGAACACATGTTCTTTTGTCTGCGCGTTTATACCATCATTTGCTGCAACGCATAGTACTGCTGCATCTGCTTGTGAAGCTCCTGTAATCATGTTTTTAATGAAATCTTTGTGCCCCGGAGCATCGATTATTGTGAAGAAGTATTTGTCTGTTTCAAACTTTTTATGAGCAAGGTCGATTGTAACTCCTCTTTCTCTTTCTTCTTTTAGGTTGTCCATTACAAATGCGAATTCAAATCCGCCTTTCCCTAGCTCCTGTGCTTTTTCTTTTAGTTTTCTTATTTCTTGTTCATCGATGTTTCCTGAGTCAAAAAGTAGTCTTCCGACGCTTGTGGATTTACCGTGGTCTACGTGACCAATAAACACAAGGTTTATGTGTGGTTTGTCTGATGCCATTTTATTTTTTCCTCCATACTATTGTTTTAAACAGTGAATTTCTCTTATATTAACAGAGAAGGTTTCGAAAAATCCTGCTATTTAAAAATGTTTTGGTCGTTTTAGACTAAAACATTCTGAATGTTAATGAGGTTATGTTTTGATTATTCTCTTTGTTTTTAGTCCTCTGTTTTAAGGCCTTTTCTTTCTCTTATCTGCTTGACTATTTTTTGCTGTAATTCTCCTGGCAGCCTTTCAAATGTTTGATCTACAAGTGATGAGCTTCCACGTCCGCCTGTCGCGCTTCGTAGTTCTGAGCTCATTCCAATCATCTCTGCAACCGGGAGTTTCCCATTTACTGTAACTAATGCTCCCTGCTGGTCCATGTCAAGAAGCTGCCCCCTCTTATTTGAGATTAGTTTTGAGATTTCACCCATATACTCATTTGGTGCTTCAAATCTTAGTGTTTGTATAGGCTCAAGCATCATTGGCGATGCAGTGCTTATTGCCCCTCTTATACTTTCTCTTACTGCCGGGTACATTTGTGCTGGTCCTCTGTGGATTGCGTCTTCGTGAAGCTTTGCGTCCATTAGGCTTACTTTTAGCTTTGTGCATGGTTCTCCTGCAATAGGACCAACCCTCATAACATCTTCAAACATGTCAAGCACTAGCTCCATTATTTCTCCGATGTAAACTATCCCTCTTGTCTGGTCCAAAAGCACGTTTCCGTTGTACACATCTTTAACATTATCTGCCATTTTTGCATCCCAGCCACAGTCGACAAATTTGTTTCTAAACTCCAGGTCTTTTCTTTTGACTCTTCCATCAGGAATTTCCCCTTTTTTGATTTGGTCATACACTGCGTCTTCAAGCGGCGCGACTTTGAAAAACAGGTGGTTGTGCTTGTTTGGTGACTTTCCAATTCCCATCTCTGACGGTTTTGTGATTGTTTCTCTGTACACCACTATTGGCGGCGATGTTTGCACTTCTACTCCTTTTTCTGATTTGATTCTGTTTTCTATAACTTCAAGGTGAAGTTCTCCCATTCCACTCATCAGATGTTCGCCTGTTTCTTCGTTGATTTCGATATTGATTGTTGGGTCTTCTTTTTGGACTTTTCGAAGGACCTCGATTAGTTTTGGCAGGTCTGAGGGCTTTTTTGCCTCTATTGCCTTTGTGATGACCGGTTCAAAGATGTGTGTGATTTCTTCAAAAGGTTCTGTTTGTTCATATGTGACTGTTTCGCCAGGTCTTGCTTTTACTCCCGCAACTCCAATTATGTTTCCGCACGGAACGTTGTCGACGATTTCTCTTTTTGCGCCGTTGTAGATAAAGATTTGCTGGATTCTTGAAGGCCGATTTATCCTGTTAAGGTAGACACCTGCGCCTTTTTTCATTGTTCCTGAAAATAGTCTTCCTGCCGAGATTTCTCCTGCCTGCGGGTCAACCACTACTTTTGTGATTACAAAGAATAATGGCCCTTTTGGGTCGCATGTTTTTAGTGCTTTTCCTTCTTCTGATTCAATGTCACCATGCCAGATTTTTGGAATCCTGTATAGCTGTGCTTCTACTGGGTTTGGAAGGTGCTGCACTACCATGTCTAGCATTATTTCGTGGACTGGCGCTTTTTTTGCAAGTTCTTTTCTTTTTTCTTCGTCTCCTGATTGATAAGGGTCTATTATGTCTTTGAATGTTATTCCTTTTTCCTGCATGTATGGAACTGAAAGCCCCCAGTTGTGAAATGCGCTGCCAAACGCGACTGTTCCGTCTTGAACGTTTACTTGCCATTTGTCGCCGTATTCTTTTGGGGCGATGTCTTTGATTAGCTTGTTTACGTGGTTGATTATGCCGATGAATCTTTCCTGCATTTGCTGCGGTGTTAGCTGCAGTTCTTTGATTAGCCTGTCAACTTTATTGATGAAAAGCACTGGTTTTACTCTTTCTTTTAGAGCTTGTCTGAGTACTGTTTCTGTTTGTGGCATTACTCCTTCTGACGCGCATACTAAAACGATTGCTCCGTCAACTGCTCTCATTGCCCTTGTTACGTCTCCTCCAAAGTCTACGTGTCCGGGTGTGTCGATTAGGTTGATTAGGAATTCATTGCCTTTGAAGTCGTGCACCATGGATACTGATGCTGAGTCGATTGTGATTCCTCTTTCTTGTTCGTCTTCGTGAAAGTCCAGTACGCATGCTTTTCCTGCCAGGTCTTCTGACATCATTCCTGCTCCTGCTAGCAAGTTGTCTGAGAATGTGGTTTTTCCGTGGTCAATGTGTGCACATATAGCGATGTTTCTAATGTTTTTTGAATCTTTCATTATCCTTGTTACTTTATCAACCATCTTTTCTGCCATTTATATTACCTCATTTACTCCAATTTAAATGGCAGGCTTGAAAATTTTTTTTCATTGTCTGTCATTGTTATTTCGACTCCTTTGTTTTCTATTTTTATTGTGTGTGTTTTTCGTGTGTTGTTTTGTATTTATGGATTTCGTCGTCTGTAAACCAAAGTCCGATTTCATACTGTGCTTCTTTTTTGTTTTCTGAAGCATGGATTAGGTTTTTGATTGCTATTTTTTTCTTGTCTGTGTAGTTGTATGAGTGGTGTGCAAAGTCTCCTCTTATTGTTCCTGGGGCTGCTGTTTTTGGCTCTGTTGAGCCCACTATTTTTCTTACTGTTTCTACTGCACAGACTCCTTCTACTACCATTGCGATTACTGGCCCTTCTGTTATGAATTTTTCAAGTCCGTTGTAGAACGCTTTTTTTACATGGGATTTGTAGTGCTGTTTTGCAAAGTCTTTTGTGACCCATCTCATTTTTAGGCCTGATATTTTTAGGCCTGCGTTTTCAAATCTTTTTAGGATTTCTCCAATTAGTCCTCTTTGGACTGTGTCTGGTTTTAGTGCTACAAATGTTTGTTCCACCATTTTATTTTACCCCGCTTCCTTTTTTGATATCTTGATATTCTTGTGTCCACTTGGTTTCCCTTGGTTTTCTTTTGAGTTTTAGCATGTTTTTTTCACATCTCCCGCTGCAAAAATAAAATATTTTTCCATCTGCTTTTACATACATTTTTCCTGTGCTTTTTTCGATTTCGTTTCTGCAAAATGAACATTTCACCTTAATCACCTATATACTACCTTTTCCTGCTTTTGTAAGAGGCCTTGCTTCTATTTCTGTTTCTCTTAGCATTAGTGTGTCTTTAAGTTGGACAGGTCCTTTGACATTTCTTCTGATGATTTTGTTTTGGTCTCTTCCATCAAGGATTTTGCATCTTACCTGGATTGCTTCGCCTCTTGTTCCTGTTCTGCCAACGATTTCTTCCACTCTTGCTGGAACTGCATGAGAAAAACTTACTCCGCTCTTTTTTTCTTCTTGTTTTTTATCTCTTTTTTGTTCTTTTTGCGGCTCTTGTTTTTGTTCTTCTTGTGCCATTTTCATTTAGCCTTTTCCTTTGATTCTTTTTTAGCTTCCTTTTCCGGTTTGTTTTCACCAGCAGTTTCACTGCTTTGTACTTCTGCAGGCTTTTTTTCTTTAGATTCATCTTTAGGCGCTTCTTTCTTTTCTTCGACAGGCTCTTCTTTTGCTTCTTCTTTAGCGTTTTCTTTTTGTTCTTCTGCTTCCGGTTTTTCCTCAAGCTTTTCTTCTACTGAAACATCTTCTTTTGCTTCTTCTTTTTCCGGTTTATTTTCACTGGCAGCTTCACTGCTTTGTGCGCTTTTTGAAAGCTCTTTTATCAGGTCTTTTGCTTCGCCTTCGTTTGTCACTGCGACTGATACAGCAGAAATCGGAAGGCCTGCTGCTGCTCCAAGGTCTTGTCTTGAACCAACTTCGATGCACAAAACACCTTTTTCCTGGCATAAAATTGGCAGGTGCATAACAATCTCTTTTGGGTTTACATCGTTTGCGATTGCAACTAGTTTTGCTTCTCCTCTTTCAATTGCTTTTGTCACTTCGTTTGTTCCTTTTTTGATTTTGCCTGTGGCTTTTGCTATTTCAATTGCCTGGTATGTTTTGTCAATATTATCTTTGCTCATGTTTATTCCTCCATTTGTTATATTTTGTGAGGTAAAAATTGAGAATTTTAATACCTCCCTCAGACGATGTTTTGTCTTCATCAATCACTGGTACGTGCTAGAAATTTGTGTTGCTTTATAAGCTTTACTTTTTTTGGAAGTCTCGAATCACTTTTAGAAAGTCTCTTTTGGTAAAGGTTTTGCTTTTGTTGGTGTGAAGCTTTGCTCCTACGCTGTCCCAAAGAAGCGTCCCTGAAAACTTGTCTCCCTGCTCAATAATTAGTTCTGCTGGCAAAAAGCTGGAACTGTAGAGATTGTCTTTGACTTCTTTGTTGTCCACGTTTTCCAAGGATAATTTTTTCACTTCTATTTTTCTTGCAATAATTTTTGAAGCGTCAGTAATTTCTTCTCTAGGGCTATAATTTATGCAAAAGTTCAAAAAGAAATTGTCATAATCTTTTGTATCATCTATCACCTCTTTTATAGGCTCAACAACTCTCCCAGGAAGGTCATACCATTTGCCAAGCGCAGAGATTCTAACACTGTTTTGATGGATAATCATGCTTTTTTTCAGCTTATAGAAGTACTCAACTAATATATCCAAATATTCTGGCAGGTATTTTTTTGACATTAAGTTTATTGTAAGAATTGGGATTTTTAGCTTTGGCTGCAAAAAAATTATTTGTTCTGCAGTCTTTAATCGTTTTATAAAAAGCTCTTTTGAAGGCGTTTTTGATGAGAAAAGATTTACAATTACATGTTTTGGAATATTTTTTGAAAATATTTTTATTTTTGGTGTAAGCACTTTTTTTAGCCTTTTCATTTATAAGAAGATTAAAAAAATATATATAAACCTTCTTCTTTTTTTCACTGTATAATGGCACTTTTAGAATCCTCAATTGTTTTTATCGCGCTTGTCATAGGCACATTTACTGATATTAAAGTCAGGGAGGTTCCTGACTGGCTTAATTTCTCGCTTATTGGTGCAGGTTTTGGAATTGCTGTTATCAGCTCAATTGTATCATTTAGTTATTTTCCTATTATTTCTAGTCTTACAGGCTTTGGCCTTGCCTTTGTGATATCTATCTTAATGTTTTACTCTGGGCAGTGGGGCGGCGGTGATGCTAAGATGCTTATGGGGATTGGAGCGATTATTGGCGCTTCGTTTAGTCTTAATGATTTTTTTGTTGCCTTTGTCTTTAACCTGACGCTTGCAGGCGCTGTTTACGGGCTTTTATGGGGGTTTGGGCTTGGGTTTATTCATAGAAAGAATCTTGGAGAAGAGATGATTAAGCTTCTTACAAAAACAAAGATTGCAAAGGCCAGAAAATATGTGGTTTTAACAACAGTTGTTTTGGTATTAATAGTGATAATTTCTCCTTTTGGCGATTTAAAGATTCCTTTGCTTGCACTTGTGTTTTTGCTGTTTTCAACATTTTATCTTTGGATATATGTAAAAGCAATAGAAAAAGTCTGCATGATAAAAAAGATAAGCCCAAAAAAGCTAACTGATGGCGACTGGATAATTGAGGACGTTAAAATTGGGAAAAAAGTTATATCAAAAAAGGCCGACCTTGGTGTTTCAAAAGAACAAATTGCAGAGTTAATCAAGAAAAATGTAAAGAGTGTTACAATTAAAACTGGTCTTCCATTCATACCAAGTTTTTTGCTGGCATATATATTCACATATTTTTATGGGAATCTGTTTTTGCTGTTTTTAACATAGCCAATTAAGAAAGACAAAAATGTCTTTCTAATTTTTAATACTGATAACAAATATAAAGCTTGTCAGTGTTAATAAAACCGAAATGTTTTTATAGGTGTTATAAGAGAATAATGTTTAAGATATTCATGATAATGCTATCTAATGCTATCATAAGAGGTGAATAAAAAGATGTTTAAAGGAAAAAGGGCTGTATCACCAATCATTGCAGCTGTACTTCTTGTTGTAATCACTATTGCTATTGGCGCAACAACAATGGCATTTATTCGAAGCCTTACAGACACAAATTTGGAGACTGCACAGGAAAAAGCTACAAGGATTGCGTGCGGTGCTGATTTGGATATAGACATCCCAGTCATCCAAAACTCTTACAAGATCTGCTACAATGATTCAGCTTCACAAGGAGAGGTTGTGGCTTTGCTTCATAACGTGGGGACAGTTAATATAAAAGACTTTCAGTTTACAGTTATCTTAAAAAACGGCTCTATTTACCAAAACTCTTCTGTTGACAATACTGGTCTTGCAAAAAACGCGTATAAAGAGTTCACTTTTTACCCTGCAGGCACAGTTACAGACCCTACCAATGATGTTGACCAGTACATTATTGAACCAGTCATTCAGGGCGCACCTGGTAAAGGAGACACGATCTGTTCGGATGTAGCAATTACAAGAGACATCAGCGAAATTGACACTTGCACATAGAAAAATATTTTTTTATTTTTATAGAAATTTATTATTTCTAACTATTAAAAGATAATTATAGTATATTGAATTTTTTAATATTAAGGCATTCTTTTTAATTGTTTAATCATATAATCATCTTCATCGCTTTTAATCACTACATCATCCATTTTAACTGTTTTTTCCACGCCAGCACCAGAGACTGCCTGCATCACAAAATCATTTAATAATTTGGATGTGTCTTCAAGCTTCTTTGGGTCAGCTTGTTGCATTGGCCACTCTAGACTTATGCCGTCTTGTTCTGTTCTAGGAATTATATTAACTCCGAAATGAGCATGCGTTTGACCTGCGTCTGCGCCGTTGTTTACTAAAATATTTGTGCCGTGAACATTTAATGCTTCAAATATCGCTGTTGAGATTTTGTTTGCGACATTAAAAACATGCGATGTGAGTTCGTCAGAAAGTTCTTCGATTATTCTAAAATGCTCTTTTGTAAAAAGCAGTGTGTGTCCAATGAATGCTGGCGTTTCGTGTAGCAAAGCGACTACTTTGTCATCTTCATAGACAACTTTAAAGTCGTCTTTTTTTGCAATCATTTCACAAATGTCGCACGCAGTCATTTTTGCCCTCCCAAAAATAAATTTGAGATTTTGTCAAGATCTGTATTTTCCGGTTTCTTTGCACTGGCAGTTTCGCTGCTTTGTTCTTTAGTTTCCTCTTTTGGCTCTTGTTTTTTCTCATTATCTTTTTTCCATTTCATAGGTGTTCTTGCCACATCCCCTTCTTTGTCAACATAGTAAAGGTATCCTTTTTCTTTTTTTATGCCTGTTTTATGGATTTTTCTTTGGTCTTTTTCTTCCTCTGACTCTGGGCTAGCTAATTCGCTTTCTTCTTTTATCTCTGGAAGCGTCGAGAATTCTTGTGGTGCTTGTGCAGGCTGTGTTTCTGGAAGTTGCTGTTCTGGCTTGGTTTCTTGTATTGTGTTTTTGCCAAGGATCTGCTGAAGCTTTGCAGTAAGCGATTTTTGCATTTGGTCAAGGTCAGATGCTGATGTTTCTTTTCCTTGAAGTGTGAAAAATTCGTTTTTGTCTTGTCTTGGAATCACATGTATCATGAAATGCGGGGATTTTTGTCCTGCAGCAGCACCGTTTGCCACAAAGATGCTTGTTGACTTTGAAAGTGCTGACATCAAAAGCGCTTTAGAAATCTTTTTTGAAATATTGAACATGTGTCCAAGCGTGTCTCCTGGGACTTGTGGCATTATCTGATAATGCTCTTTTGGAATTATGAGTGTGTGGCCTTCATTTGCAGGGTTTATGTCAAGGATTGCAATGCAAAGTTCGTCGTCATGAACAACTTTTGAAGGTATTTCTTTGCTGATGATTTTGCAAAAAATGCAGTTTTGCTTTTGGAGCTCTGCGATTTGCTCTGACGTCATGTTTTTTAGTTCTTCTTCTGTGGCCATGCGAAAGTTTTTGTTAATGTTGTTTAAAAACATTCCGATAGGTTTATACAGCAAAAATTTATTTTTGAGCATAAAACTTCGAAATTGTTTTCACAATTTCGATAGTTTTATATATAGGTTTTCTAAGAATTTTAGGTATAAAAAAAGAGGATAATGGTGGACTTTTTTGAATAAAAGAAGCATAGTAATATTTCTGGTGTTTTTTTTAGCGTTAGCGCCTGTTTTTGCTTCACAGCTAATTACTTATCAAGGAAGGATTGGACAAAATGGGCAGGCGCTTAGTTCTGGCAACATCACTGTTTATCTTTATGACCAGGCAGCTGGAGGAAGCCTTGTTTGGAGCGATACTTTTACTGACTCAATTATTAATGGATATTTTGACGTTGTTCTTGGCAGCGGCAATGCACTTAATATTATTTATGGAAGAAGATACTTTTTAGATATGGATGTGAATGGACAAGACATTAATTGGAGCGGTTCAGACAGAGTAGAACTTGAAGCTGGTGTTGGAACAATAAGCAATGTCAGCATAAATACTTCTGAAATTCAACAAAGAGTGACAAGTGCGTGCGGTGCAGGATGGTATTTGAGACAAATAAATGAAGATGGAAGCGTTGTTTGTGAAGAAGCAAGTCAAGGCGCAAGTGCATCCTCTGGATGGAACAAAAGCGGGACAGACGTGTATCTTTACAACACTGGAGACAGTGTAGGAATAGGAACAACGAGTCCTGGAGCAAAACTCGAGGTTAATGGAACAATTAGAACCAATATTACATCATGTTCACAAGCACTTGAAACTGACGGCTCTGGAAATATGGTTTGCGGAGTTGATGATGATACAACATACACAGAAAACGACAAATACCTAACACTAACAGGAACAATCTTTGGACTAGACGAAAGTGTTTTAAACACCACTATTGATAATAAAATAACTGCAAGTGATAATGGATGGTCATCAGATGGAACAACCACAAACACCAGCTTAAATGTTGATATTGGAAGTGGAAGTTTATTTGTAAATTCAATAAGCGGACTTGTTGGGATTGGAAACACAGGACCAGACACAAAACTACACATCACAGGAGGCCTATGCATAGACACAGACACAGTATGCACAGACCCAGGACCAGGAAATGCAAATGTAACCGGATGGCTTGACGCAAACCAACTATGCATCGCTAGCGACTGCAAAGCAAGCTGGGCAGCAGCTGCAAATGACACAAACGCTAAAACACTATGTCTTGATGGAGAATATCTTAGAGGAGAAGCTGCAACAACATGCAGAACAGCAGCTGGAATAGTTAGTGATGGGGGTGGATCAACATTTGGAGCATCAGTAGACGACACAGAAATGACAGCTGAAGACTTTGGAGACTGGACATGCACAGGATTAGAAGATGGATGCACAATTGATTCTACAACATCTGCAAATTGGGCTAATAAAGTTTCTGACGAAACAGGGAGTACTGGAAATTGGGTTTTTAGCGCTGGACCTGCTTTTACAGGTGAAACAAGCGTAACTGGCACTTCTACTTCGTGGGGCACAGTCCCGACTGCTGGATGGAAAACAACAATGGGAACCTCAACTTCTGCTACTTGGTTAGCTTACGGCGAATCAAGCAATACTTTTAGAGGAGGACTGCAACTATTAGACTCCGGTGGGAGCATGCGTATTTACGTTGGTTCAGGCTATATCTCAATATCTTCAGCAGGCGACCTTACAGTAGCAGGAGGAGACATAACCTTTGGAACAACACCGATATCAGAAGCAGACATAGGAATAATAAATGATGGGGTAATCGCACTTACAACCGAAACATCAGGAAATTATGTAGCAAATGTATCTGGAGGTACTGCCATAACAGTAACTGGTGCAGATGGCGAAGGAGCTACAAAAACAGTGGCTGTAACAAATGATGCGATAGGAGACACCCAATTAGCATTTAACACAGGCCAGCACTTAAATATTACAAGCAACGTAGACTTCAATCAAATGGATGTCACAGACTACATCACAGCAAGCGGAGGAATCCACATTGGCGGAATATCAGACCCTGGAACTGATAATCTTATCGTTGATGGAAACGTCGGCATAGGCATAAGCAATCCAACTGAAAAACTAACTCTAGGAGGAGGGAACTTTTTGCAAACAGCAGGAACGCCAAAACATGCAGGGAACTTATCAGATGGAGTAGGAGGAGCACAATTAAATAGTCCATGGGATGTTTTTGTGGCTGGAAAATACGCATACATCACAGCATATGG
>JAAOYE010000083.1 GCA_018221175.1 Candidatus Woesearchaeota archaeon | reverse complement strand
TTAATAAAAACTTAGTTTTTTACACAGTAAAGCAAAGTTACATACGGTTGAAGATTGTTATGTGCTGCTCCGCCCCCTGTAGCTGAAGTTGCTGTTGAACCTGTGGTGCTATGTGTTTGATGCAGTATATCATCAATAGATTCTTGCCTTGTATGTAAACTCCCAGCCATTTTGTGGGTATGGCTTGGCATTTCCTTAACTGTTAATGTGTGTGTTTTCTCGCCTCCTGTTTTAAGAAGCGTGTTGAATTCTGCCTCTGAGCTAAGCCCTGTTATCACTCTGCCATCGGCGTCTGTGAATCTGCTCCAACCACTTGGGCAAGTGGCCAAATTAAAAGCCAGCACCGCACCACTTGGGACGAGGGTGTCAAGACCCTCAATTTCGCCAACTGTGTGACCAAAGTTTGGGGGGTTGTCTGTTCCAAAAGCGTAGACGAAGATTGCCATTGTTATAATTACTATTGTTGAAAGTGTTATCCAGAAATGCTTTTTCTCTATATTTATTTCTAACTTCATTAGTTCTTCACCTCTAAAGTTAGAAATAAGTTTGAAAATGTTTCATTTTCATCATTTAACTCGAGTTTCATAAAAAGCGGCCTCTTTTTTACTTTTACTGTGGACACTCGTATTTAAGTTTTGCGATTAATTCTCTAAAAATTTTATTATTTGTTTTTGAAATTCTTCTATATCCTTTATATCTTCTTTTATTATCGAAAACAGCTCTTCTTCATTGACCCTGCCGTATTGATGCACTAATAGATTTCTAAATTTTGTCATGGCTTGCAGTTTCAAAGACAACTTTTTTGTTATTATTTCATTTTTATCAAGTATTTCAAATATCTCTGTGTAGCTTTCAGCTCTTTCTAATCTTCTTCTAGAAATAATATGATTAGATATGTCAATGCATGATTCAATTGATTCCTGCAAAGCATGTTTTGTTGCTTGTATATCTCTAAAATTTTTTACAAAATCTTCTTTATTCTCACTTCCAATTTCATCCAAAAGCTCTAAATTTTTTTCTATGATATCAAATTTTGCATTTATCAAATCTTTATCAATTTCTTTTTTTCTCATGTTATCACTCTTTCTTTGTCATATTGATTAAGATAATATTTAAAATCAGTGTATTTCTTCATTGTGATATTCTCATATTCTTTTAAGTCTTTTTTTGAAAAAATTAGTTTGCCATATTTTAAAATCTGATTTTTTAGCCTTAATCCTGCATTATTTATAATAACAATCTGTACTTCTTTGCCTATATTTTTTTCAAGTTTATTTGATAATTTTGAAAGGTAAAACTTTTTTGGCTTGAATTTTTGTTTTAAAAGTATTGCGATATCAACGTCGCTGTTTTCCCTATACTCTCCTGTAGCGTAGCTTCCAAATAAGTATGCTCCGATAATTTCTTTATGTTGTATAAGCTCTTGTTTTGTTTCTCTAATTATTTTTTTTATTTCAGAGGCGTGTTCTAAGTTAAAGTTCTCTTTATAATTTGATAGTTTTGATATTAATTTTAGCTTTTTTCTTATGCTTCTTGAAAGTATGTTCTTTTGGCTTTGCGTAAGTTTTTCTCCTCTTTTTTGCAATCGAATAATTTCTTGTTCTTTTTTGCCAAATATCACTCTTGCATCCTCTGATAGTACAACCTCATCAAATTTCATAATAACCATAATAAAGGTTATTTTATTTATATATTTTTCGGCTTATCCGCCTGATATAACAGATAATATTTCTATCTCATCAGAATTAGAGAGATTGTCATTATCAGAAATAAGTTCGTGTTCTCTTGTGACTATTACTGTCTCTTTGTTTATCTTTAATTCTTTTAGTAACCCTTTGACCGTTCCTTTAAACTCAATATTTCTATATTTCTCTTCTTTTTCTATGTAGACTCTCATTTTCTTTACTCTGCTATTAACGGTCTTAATATAAGAAGGTTTGTTTTAATTTCTTTGAAATTTTTTAGGGTTTGGTTAACAACTACTGCTTTTGAATTGTTTTTTTGTGCTAATTCTTCAATATTTTTTATATTCTTTATCTTCTCAAAAATTAATTTTTTTGGAGAATATTTTTGCAAACTATCAACATTTTTTTCTTTAAATCCGACAGGAAATAAATCACATCCTCTTCGCATAACCCTTTTTGCTGCCTTTATCGAATCATCATCCTCAATTAACGCGACAACTTTTCCTTCAATGCCGACAGGCAGGCCGCCAAATCCTTT
>JAAOYE010000009.1 GCA_018221175.1 Candidatus Woesearchaeota archaeon | reverse complement strand
TCAAAAAAGATTTTCAAACAATTGAATGTGAAAGAAAAGAATTGGGGTGACCTTGGAAAACTAAGTGTATCCAACCATTCTATTGGAAAGCCACAGATATTATTTTCTAAAATCGAGGATGATAGGATAAAAGAATTAAAAGAAGAATTTGCTGGCACAAAAGAATCAGATTTTAATAAGTTGAATTTAAAAGTCGCAAAAGTTTTAGATGTGAAAAAACATCCTGATGCAGATAAATTGTTGATACTCCAAGTCGATTTAGGAAAAGAAAAAAGGCAGCTTGTTGCAGGAATAGCACAGAATTATACAGAAAAAGAAATTCTAGGGAAAAAAATAATTGTACTTGCTAATTTAGAGCATGCAAAACTTAGAGGAGAAAAAAGCGAGGGAATGCTGCTTGCAGCTGTCAAAGGAGACGATGTAGGCGTACTTTTTGCAAAAAAAGCAAATCCAGGAGACCAGGTGTTAATAGAGGGAGCAAAGCCGGGCAAAAAAACGCTTAGTTTTAAGGAATTTTTAAAAATTAAACTTTTAGCAAAAGAGGGATTTGCATATTATGAAAACAAACAGTTTCATGTCGTTGGCGAAAAAGTAAAAGTTGATAAAATAAAAAATGGAACTATTTCTTAATTTTTCGTCTCTAAAACCATAACATATAAAAATAAGTGTCGTCAGAAAGTAGTATAAAAGATGGCCAAAAAAAAGAGGGTGGGGAAAAAGGCTAAATCAGGCACTTTTTCTAAAACAAAGCTAGAACTTTCGCAATGGTTTAAAACCCTGCACAAAATAGAGCATGAAATACCTGCCGGAGTCAAAGTTTTGCTGTTATTTTCTATATTGATGGGAGTCATATATTTATTCTTTGCATCAATGTTCTCATACACAATCCTATTTGGAATCGTCCTTCAGGGTGCAACTGCAAGGTTTTTTAACATACTTATTATCTTATTGATTGCCTTTATGATTTTTGGGACCTTCAAAAGAAAAAGATACGGCTACAACCTTGCCAACATGGTGTTTTCATTTTTCATCTTCAACTCGCTTGTATCAATGTTTTTCATCAAAAAAGGGGTGTCAGGATTGTTAAACACTTTTGTTACATTCTCCTTCTTCTTTATTCTAATGATGAACGTCATAACATTGTGGTATGTGAAGCACCAAAAAAAATATTTTACAGGCCAATACCACCCAACACATTTCTCAAAAGACGACAAAGCATATCTTTTTGGAATGACATTTTTATGGATAATCTTTATCTTTACAGCAGGAGTCATGGGAAGCGCGCTTTACGAAGAAACAGTAGAAAAAATTGATGGCATATTCGAAGTCGTCTATTGGGCGTATCCTTATGAGGTCGAAGACTACTGTTTAAACATTGGCGAAGACAAAGACTTATGCCTTTTAACCAGCGCAATAGTATATGAGGACAATGTGAATGCCCTGCGTTATTGTCGCCAGATCGATTCACAATTCTATAAATATGCATGCTTTAAGGCAATTGAAGGTGATGTTTTGTGATGAAAAGCAAAAAAGCTCAAATCACAGTATTTATCATAGTGGGCATCATCCTATTGTTTTCATCAGCACTAATCATCTATGTGAAAAACAAAGTCACACAAACAACACCGCCTCCAAAAATAATCCAAAGCGTGCCTGAAGACCTTGAAGGATTAAACAAGTATATTGAAGGATGCGTCTATGAAACTGCAAAAGAGGCAGTAATGCTTCTTGGAAGCAGCGGAGGATACATATATCCCGAAAGATTCGGAGTGTTCGCATCAGAAATAGCGCCAACAGAAGCAACAGGACTCGAAGTCTTTCCCGGCTCAGGATACATAGTTCCATATTGGCATTATCTTTCAACAAGCAATAACTGTAATCAGGCAAACTGCAAATACGCACACAACATTCCACCTCTTAGAAACGACCAGCTTGTCCTAGATCCAAAATCTATAGAATCGCAGATTTCAGCATATGTGAATAACAATCTTAAACTCTGTACACAAGAATTCAATGTCTTTACACAAAGAGGATACACAATACTTGAGGAAGGTCCAATCGAGGCAAGAACAACAATAACTCTTCAAGATGTGGTTGTTGATGTTAAATGGCCTTTAGAGGCAGGAACAACAAGGCCAAAAAAGATTGAAAGATACCTTGTTAGGCTGCCTGTTAATCTAAGACAAACATATGAACTAGCACAAACCCTTGCAAAGACACAGGGCAACTCAAGCTTTTTAGAAGTCAACACATTAAACCTAATTGCAATGGAATCTGACCCACAGCTTCAAAAACTGCCTCCAATGGCAGACTATAGCTTCTTGCAAAGCGACATTAGAACATGGGAATATGACAAAACACAAGAACAGCTTGAAAATTTATTATCCACTTGGATAAGTGCTATAAGAGTAAAAGACACCCTCAATCTCCAAAGAAAATTCTATGATAAAACAATTTATCAAACAGTAATGGACAAGATGATATTAGATGTGAGTGGTGAGTATCAATTAAAGACCACATTTAGGTACTCAACGTTTTGGCCGTTTTATTTTGACATTACACCAAGAAATGGAAACACTATAACTCCAAAAACGCTTACTTTGCCATTTTTGAGCTTTATTGGAATTGGCATCAACCAGTTCGAGTTCCAATATGACCTTTCCTACCCAGTACTTGTTGAAATATATGACCCATCAGCATTCAACAATGAAGGATATGGCTTTGTATTTGCACTTGAAGCAAACATCAGAAACAACAGGCCCCTAAAAGCAGACTTTGAAAGCTTTAGCGTGATTGGCGCCGAACAAAGCTTTGTGTGCGACGAAGAGCAAAAAGGTAGCGGAAACATAACAGTAAACACATTTGACTGGAAAACAGGCGAACCATTAGAAGATGTTGGAGTAATATTTGCGTTTCCAAACGAAGCTTGCAGCATGGGAACAACATCAACAAAAGCAAGCCTAGTAGAAAGATACCCTCTTGGAATTGGCGCAATTGGGGCTGTTAAACAACCTGACTATCTATCTGAGTTTAGAACTATAGGAATCGGCGAAGGGAAAGAATACGAACTAAACTTTTCACTTTATCCGATGGAAGAAAAAGAAATCAACCTGAAAAAATATGATATGAGTAAGCCAATAATAAACAACAGCGGCTTTTTAAGATGCGGTGCTTGGCAGTTTAATGAGACGCCAAGAGACATTACAGAAAACGAAACAGTGAACTTGTTTATTAAAAGGGTACAAAGCGCCCAGTCGCCAGATAACGTCTTTGGATCTGCAATTTTTAACGGCTCAAAAAAAGAATTGCACAAAATGACGCTTGCGCCAGGAAAATATGAGGTAAGAGTACAGGCAACTCTTAATGAAAGAGTTGCAATCCCAAGATATGAAGGAAAAGTCGGCGGAGGATTATTTAAAAAACCAAAAAAATACACCCTGAAGGAGATAGAGCTTTACCCATACAATGAAGGAACACTCGAACTTAACAACGAAACATTTTACTTTGAAATCATCCCAGAAGATTTATATAGCAACAAAACCCTGGAATTTTACGCAGTAACATATGATTTATCTGAGGTTCCAGAAGATATTCGGGGATGTAGAAAACACGAAACAGATGTAAGTCCAGACCCTAATAAAATAGCACTTGAAAGAGAGGGTCTTATAACACCTAAATTTATTTAAAAAGATGAAAAAGACAAAAACAATAGCAATATCGATGATAACTCTTGTTATAATGATTCCAATATATTCTGCAATGGTTTTTGGAGATTGGGACATAATCTCTATTGGCGGAAACGATGGAGCTCACAAAGGAACAACAGGATATATGGGAGAAGATGACACACTAGTTGTAAAATTAAATAGTGATTATGGCGATGTCAGATGTTCATGCAACCCAAACACGCCGCTTGAATGCACGCCAAAAGACACAGGATATGAGTGCTCATTTTATGATGACACAGGTGCAGAGGCGGGAAAATACGACTTTTCATTCTATAGGTTTGATGGAAGCAGACCAATAGGAAATAGTATTCCTGCCAGCGTAATTGTTGACAATGAAAAACCAACAATTACTTTTGATGCAGTTTTTAATGGAAATATTAGCGTGAGTTTTACTGCAAAAGACACAGCACTTGAAGGAGGCTGCTCTGGAATAAAGACAGTAAAGTTCTTTATTAATGGAAGAGAATGGAAGACTTATGACAAATCTTCTCTTGTCGGCGCCTGCGAGTTTTCTGGAAGTGCAGAGTATGTGCCGCCAACATCTGACGGACTAAAAAAGATGCATGCAATTGCATTTGACTATGTTGGCAATTATCAAAGAAGTGATTTTGTGGAGTTGTATGTTGACACAACGCATCCAAAGATATCCAGTGTTTATCTAAAAAGAGGAAATGCGAGGCTTGATTATATATCAAACAAGCCGCTTTCTGGAACAAAAGTCGTGATATTATTTGAGGAGCATGACTTGTCAAACGATGGAGTAGTTGCAGACCTTTCAAGACTTACTCTAAATCC
>JAAOYE010000082.1 GCA_018221175.1 Candidatus Woesearchaeota archaeon | reverse complement strand
TGCTGGGGTGTCACTCGCGCTGCTTGCTGCGTGGGCTGCGTTGCAGGTGTTGTTGGCGAAGGAGAACTTTGTTGAAGTACTTCCTTAGGAGCTTCTTCTTTAGGTTTTTCCTGTGCAGGGTTTTCCTCAACAGGAGTCTCTTCTTTTGGTTCCGGTTTATTTTCACTGGCAGATTCACTGCTTTGTGCTTCTTTTGCAGGTTCACTTCCTTCTTCTGATGTCTGCTGCCCGCTTGATTCCTGCTTTAGGTCAACGTCAAATTTGCGTTCAAGTTTTCCTCTGACTGCTTCAAATCGGTTGTCAATATCAGATTTTATTGTCTTGGACTTTTTTCCAAGCAAATCAATTATGTTTGTTGTATGCTTTTCAAAATCATTGAATTTGTTAAGCAGCTGGACGAATTCTTTTTTGTCTTCCTTGTTGTCAATATTGACTTTCATCTTGTCAAAATCGGTTTGGATGGATTTAAATGAGCGGTCAATATCCTTTACAACATCGTTGAACTTGTCAAACTCAGTAAATTTCTTGTTGACTTCAATAAATATCGTGTCAACTTTATCAGCGTGCCTTTTTGCAGATGCAACGACTTTCTTTATCTCCATAAGTTCTTTTTTTACTTCTTCAGAAAGCTTTGTGACCTGGTCTATTCCTTTATAGAATTTTACCTGGTTTCTCATGATTTTAAGTTCTTCCATAATGTTTTTCATCATCGCTTCGTTGCTTTCAATATTGGCCCTAAGCGCGTCTACTTTTCCCTCAACTTTTTTGACGTCAATCATCAGTTTTTCTGGCTGGACAGATGTAACAAGGTCTGATGCTTTTGTGGCTTTGACTTCGATTTCTCCAACTGCTTTGTTGGAGTCCATAATCATTCCGCGGATTTCGCCTATTTGTTCAGAAAGTCTTTGGAACCTTTCAGAATTAGCTTTTCTAATCTCTCCAAAGCCATCCAGCTGTGCCTTAATTTTTGTAAGTTCTATGTCAAGCTTTTGATTGCCGGTGTTAAGGCCTTCATCTTTCTTTGTTTCTTCTGGCACAATCTCATTGGCTGCTTGTACAGTATCTGCTATTGCTTGGTCCGGGGTTAACTTTTTTTTGAAAAACATTTATTCTACCTCTTTTTTCCTTTAGGGTGCTTTTATAAATCTTCTTTTTATATAGTCCATGTGCTGTATTGCTCTATCTTCTTCTTCGAGCAGTTTTATTGCTCCTTCTTCAACTTCTTTTTTTACATTTGTGATTTTTTCATCCATTGCTTCCCGTAGCTCTTTTTCGGTTTCTGCAAGCATGTCTCTTACTAAGTCAAGGTCTGTCTGCCTTCTTGTGACTTCTGCCAGATGGATTTTTGACGGAATGTTTTTTAACTTGAGATTTGCCATATATGGGTCTTTTCCTTCTTTTCTGACTTCTGAAATCATCTCTTTTAATTCTTTTAGCCTTGCGTTGTATGCTTCTATTTGAACACCAAATTCTTTTTCTGCAAGCCCATTATCGATTGGTTTGAGTTCTTGAGCCTGGGTTTCCTCTTGCTTTACTTCCGGTTCTTGTTGTTTTATCTGTGTAGGTTGTGTTTGATTAGGCTCTTGTGACTGAATCGTTTGCTGCTGCGGGGTTTGAGGCGTTGCTGCTGGCTTTGGTTGATGTATTTTTTGCGCTTCTTCTTTTTCCTCCAAGATAAATTCATTAATTACTGCTAGAAACTCTGATTTTAGTCTTGCTCTTCTAAGTTCATGCGCAAGCTCACTGTTTTTAAACACGTCTTGAACCCAGTGTGCAAAATCCTCTCTTTTCACATAACCTTGAAATTCTTCCTCACTTAATTGAGGGACTATAATAGCAAGTTCTTCGATTGACTTCACGAACCTTCCACTTGAAAACTTGAAATAATTCTCATCAGACATTGGTGTCATGTTAATGCCGCCTCCAGCTCGCTTTTATTATGCGCCTGTCTGAGCTTCTGTGCAAGACCTTTGTTTTCAAGGGCATGCTCAACCCAGTTTGCAAAATCATTTTTTCCTTCATTCACATACTGCTTTAATGCTTCCTCATCCATGCTTTTTATCGCGCTTTTTAATTCATTGTAGCTTTTAATTTCTGTGCCGTCAGAAAGTTTGAAGTATTGTTCTGGAGACACCTC
>JAAOYE010000081.1 GCA_018221175.1 Candidatus Woesearchaeota archaeon | reverse complement strand
TAAAAATATTGACATGAATTTACATTAAAACCCATCTTAACACAATTTACATGTTGGCATATCACAAGTATTCGGATATCCAATCCTAAATTTACCTAGATTTATTAATCAAATAAATTCCTAATAGAACCAGACTTCCGTAAAACAGCTGACTTATATGTAATTTTTCACCATCCAAAACACCCCAAAAGATTGCAACAAATGGAATTAAATACGTAACTGAACTTGAAAAGATTGGTGAAGATATCTGTACAAGCCGGTTAAATAAAGTTTTCGCCAGAGCAGTTCCAAATACGGAAAGTAATAGTATATACCACAATGAATTTGTAGTAGCTTGTATTTTTTCTATATAAAAATAATCGGTAAACCATAAGATTACCAGTGCCGGAATGATCACTATAACAAAATTTCCGGTTGTAATGGTTAAAGCGTTCAGATCATTTAAATGCTTTTTTACAATATTTACATTGAAGGCATAACCTATTGATGAAATAACTACCAAAAGAGCATAGTAGTAGTTCTGGTCAGGATTAATTTCTGCCCCTTTTAAAATTAACAATAGCGCCCCAACTAATCCAATTAGAATTCCGAGAACTTGTTTCTTTAAAAAATGCAATCCATAGAATACAGCACCTACAATTAGCGCATTCAATGGAGTGAGTGAGTTTAGTATGGAGGCAATCGAACTATCAATTTGCTGAATGGCATAGGCAAACAAAAAAACAGGAAAAAAAGTTCCAACCATTGATGTTGTAAAAATGTGAAACCATTGTTTCCTGGATATATTAATAAGAGATCTAAATCCTACTAAAAATAAAGCGACACTTGAAAAAATTATTCTTAGAGTCCCAACCTGAATGGGTGTTAGATCGATCAGAGCTCTTTTCATTAATATAAATGAACTACCCCAAATAAGAGAAATTACAATAAGCAAAAACCATCTTAACTGTTTGTTATTCATAATATTGAACTCACTAAACATAAATACAATTTATTTATGTTTAATGCATAGTTATTAAATAAAAAACAAATGAAAACATTTTATAACAATAAATAAAATCAACCACTTAAAAAATAAAGAATTTGACAAGTCAATTTTTTGCCTAATGATAAAAAAGCATTACATTTGCACCCGCCTAAATTAGATAGGTTTATTATATAAATATTAATAAAGCGAAATATATACTTATGTACGCAATTGTAGAGATAGCAGGGCAGCAGTTTAAAGTAGCAAAAGATCAAAAGGTTTTTGTAAATCGTTTACAGGAAAAAGAAGGTTCAAATGTTAATTTTGACAATATTCTTTTAATGGATGATGGGAAAATTACCGTTGGCGCCCCGGCTATAAAAGGAGCAGTAGTTACTGCCAAAGTTTTAAATCACTTGAAAGGTGATAAGGTTATCGTTTTTAAAAAGAAACGTAGAAAAGGTTACAGAGTGAAAAATGGTCATCGCCAATTTTTAACTGAAATTCAAATTGAGAGCATCTCCGCGAAAACTCCTGCTAAAAAAGCTACCGTTAAAAAGGAAGAAACTGTAGCAGAGGCCAAAAAACCGGTTGCAAAAAAGGAGGCAGCTCCTAAAAAGGTAGAGGCTAAAAAACCAGCGCCTAAAAAGACCGCAGCTCCTAAAAAAGTAGAAGCTAAAAAACCAGCGCCTAAAAAGACTGCTGCTAAAAAAGTAGAGGCTAAGAAAGAAAGTCCCAAAAAATAATTAAAATTTTAAATCATGGCTCATAAAAAAGGTGTAGGTAGTTCTAAGAACGGTAGAGAATCAGAATCGAAACGATTAGGAGTTAAAATTTTTGGTGGTCAAGGTGCTTTGGCTGGTAACATAATTGTTCGTCAAAGAGGCACACAACATCATCCGGGCGAAAACGTATATATGGGCAAAGACCATACATTGCATGCTCAAGTACATGGTGTTGTTAAGTTTACCAAGAAAAAAGACAATAGATCATATGTTTCAATCATACCGATAGAAGCATAGGTTCATTGATCGATAAACAAATCGATCTATGAAATATAAATTATAGATAGCAAAACCCTTAAAAGATTTTTTAAGGGTTTTGTTTTTTAACAACCCAAATAAACTCATCTTTTTAACGGTAAAAAAAGATGCAGTTGAGAATTGAAAAAATAGCATGAATTACGATGGTCAGGATCTAGTGTTAAAAGGTATAAAATTCATTGGTAATTCCTTTTAAAGCTAAATCTTTTGAGTATATTTGCGCGTTTATTCAAATAAAGATTAATAAAATTAGATAACTAATGCAAAACAAAGGACTTATAAGGTTATTTGCAGTCACACTTAGTTTGGTGTGTATATACCAACTATCATTTACGTGGTTCGCAAAAAATGTAGAGAAAGATGCCGTTATTTATGCAGAATCAATTGCTACAGATGGCGATACCCATGAATTGGCAAAATTAGAGAGAGCATATTTGGATTCTGTCGCTAACGCGCCTGTTGTAGATTTAGGATTTACAGAGTTTACTTATAGCGATGTTCAAGAAAAAGAATTAAATCTTGGATTAGATTTAAAAGGAGGTATTAATGCTACTTTAGAGGTATCGGTTAAAGATATTTTAGTAGGCCTTTCTAATCAATCTAAAAATCCAGTTTTTAATGACGCATTGGTTGCCGCGAGTAAAGCACAAAAAAATAGTGACAAAGATTATTTGGATCTGTTTTTTGAGGCATTTGATGAAGCTAGCAAAGGAGACGTAAAATTAGGAGATCCAAGTATTTTTGGTAACAAATCATTAAAGGATAAAATTAACTTCAAAATGACC
>JAAOYE010000080.1 GCA_018221175.1 Candidatus Woesearchaeota archaeon | reverse complement strand
CTGATGAGTTAGATATTCCTCTGCCTGAAGAACATGAGAAAGAATCTGATGAGATTATATTGGAAAAAGAACCGCAGGAACTCGCAGAGCTTCCAGAACTGCCTTCTATAGATGAAGAAACAAAAGAAGATAGTTCTACAGACACCCTCTCAAAATCACCAAAGATATCAGTTGAAGAAGCAGAAAAAGAGATAGCAGAAATGGATGCAAAAGAAGCTACACATGAAGCAACATCGGCTGCAAAAGAGTTGGAATTGGATATTGAAGAAGTAGAATCAGAATTATCACAACCTGCTGCAAAAGAAGTTGTCATAAAACCAGCTGCAAAGAAAAAAGTCGATGTATCAAAAAAGAAAACAGCACCAAAAAAGAAAGCTGCTGCTAAAACAGAGATAGAAGAAAAGTCAACGTCAAACCCCGCCAGCACACAGGTACCTGCTTCAAAAGAACCAATGTCAAAAGAAATTAAAGACTTGCTATCAATAGAAAAAAGAAAAATAGACCTTGACGTAAAGAAGTTTGAAGAAATACAAGATTTAAGGATAAGAGACGCTATTCAAAAAAAGCAGGATGAATTCGCAAAAGCTTTTGACATAATCGAAAAAAAGTTTAAAGAACTAGAAAAGTTTGAAAGAAGCCTTATGAAAAAAGAAGAGGAATTAATGAAAAAAGATACTGCATCAGGAAAGTCATCAGATCAACTCTCTAAGCTTAAAAGAAAGCATGATTTGGATATAAGAGAAAGAATCAAAAATCTTAGAGAGCTTGAAAGAGATTTCAGCAAGAAATCAAAGAGTCTTGACCAAAAACTTACAGAGATGAAAACTTTAGAGTTAGAGCTTGAGTACAAAAAGAAATTCATAGATGAAAAAGAAAAAGATATTGTTCTAAGAGAAGAAAAGATAACTGGCTGGGAAAAAGAGGCAGAAGATAATTTAAAGAAAACAAAAGATTTGGCAAAAAGAGAAGCAACATTAGAGTCTAAAACAGCTACACTTGCAGAAAAAGACAAGAAACTAAAAGGTTTGGACAAAGAATTAAAACAAAAAGAAGCCGACCTAAAAAAGATGGACTCAGAACTAATACAAAGAGAAAAAGATGTGGCGGTAGCTGACAAAGCAATTGAAATGGCTATGAACAAATTCGCAAGAGAAAGAGAAGCACTGGAAGATGATGAGTTTCATGAATATTTGAGCAAAAAGCTTTCGGAGATCTCAGATCATGGAGAAATAATGCAAAAAACTCAAGAAATAACAGAAAGCACGCCAATCGAGACACCAATTGCGACATCCTCAGGACCGCCAGTACCATCAACAGCACCTATATCTGGAGACATAAACAGCCTAATTGAACAGTGCAAATCCGCAATAGATTCAAAGAATTTTGAGGAAGCAAAAAGAATTTATAACCAACTACGCCTTGATTTTAGCAATAATGACAGCATCCCAAACAAAGAATTAATACATGCATCTATCAGAGCGTTATATGATGATATTAACCTGGCGCTTTTGAATAATTAACCGATATTAATTTCTTTTTTATAATCTCTCTTTTATAATCTCTCTTTTATAATCTCTTTTTTCTTAAATGAAGAGACTCAATAACTTAAATCTTCTTTTTGTATCTTTTCATGAGCAGACTATTAGATATCACACTCACACTGCTAAACGCCATTGCGATTCCTGCAATGATTGGGCTAAGCAAAAAGCCTGTGAAAGGATAAAGGACTCCCGCAGCAAGAGGAATCCCTGCAGAATTATAGAAAAACGCCCAGAACAGGTTTTGTTTGATCTTTTTCATAGTATACTTTGAAAGGTCCATGGCTACAACTACATCTCTAATATCTTCTTTAATGAGAACTATATCTGCTGATTCAATTGCTACATCTGTGCCTGAACCTATAGCTATGCCAATATCTGCTTGTGTGAGAGCTGGCGCGTCATTTATACCATCTCCAACCATCGCAACACTCTTGCCTTCTCTTTGAAGCATTTTCACATTTTCTGATTTGTCTTTTGGCATTACTTCAGCCAATACCTGCTTTATTCCAACTTGTTTTGCGATAGCTTTTGCTGTTCTTTTGTTATCACCAGTAACCATAAGAGTCTCCACCCCTGCATCGTTGAGGGCTTTGATTGCCTTTGAGGAATGTTCTTTAAGAGTGTCTGCTACAGCGATAATTCCAGCTAATTTTTTGTTTATAGCTATTAACATCGCAGTTTTCCCTTCGTTTTCAAGCTTTTCAAGATCTTTTTGTCCTGCTTTGTAATCAATTTTTTTCTCATCCAATAATTTGCGATTTCCAAGGTCAATTAACAAATTTTTATATTTGACCTCTATACCTTTTCCTGTGACGGAATTGAACTTATCAGGGTCCACAGCTCTTACCTTTTTTTCTTTGGCATAATTAACTATCGCTTCACCTAAAGGGTGTTCCGAATTCTTCTCAGCAATAGATGAATATAACAATAACTCTTTCTGTGAATACTTTGACAATGCAATTATGTTTGTGACCCGCGGCTTTCCTTTTGTAAGGGTGCCTGTCTTGTCAAAAACAACTGTGTCTATTTTCTGTGTTGACTGCAGGCTTTGGGCATTCTTAAACAAAATCCCATTTTCAGCGCCTTTGCCGGTTCCAACCATTATAGCAGTAGGCGTGGCAAGGCCAAGAGCACAGGGGCATGCTATTATAAGCACGGCAACAAAGATGCTTAGAGCAAATGCGAAACCGACAAAAAAGTACCATGTGATGCCCGAAATGATTGCGATGCTTACAACTACAGGAACAAAATAGGAAGCTATAACATCTGCTAATTTTTGAATCGGCGCCTTGCTGCCTTGCGCATCCTGAACCATCTTTATAATTTGCGCAAGCGCGGTTTCGGAACCTACATTGGTGGCTTTAAACTGAAAACTGCCTGTTTTATTGATTGTTGCGCCAATCACTTTTGAACCAGCAGTCTTTTCTGTGGGTATGCTTTCTCCTGTAATCATGCTTTCATCAATTGATGAATGCCCTTTTGTAATAATCCCATCAACTGGAACTTTTTGACCGGGTTTAACAACTACTATGTCTCCAACCACAACTTCTTCGATAAGTATTTGTTTTTCTTTTCCATTGCGAATGACAATCGCTGTTTTTGCTGAGAGGCCCATCAGCTTTTTTATTGCCTCGCCTGTCTTTCCTTTAGCTTTTGCTTCAAGAAATCTCCCAAGCAGTATGAATGCTATTAGTATACCTGCAACTTCAAAATACAGTTGTTTTGCATCCCCGATAAATGTTGAGTAAAGGCTGAAAACAAATGCTGAACCAGTGCCTATAGCAACAAGCGTATCCATGTTCGCTGTTCTTGTTTTGATTACTGCTTTGAACCCTTTTGTGAAAAATTCGTGCCCGACAATCATTATGGGCGTGCTGATTATTAATTGTATTATCGCCATATTTTTTTCAATAAAATCCTCGATTGGGAGACCTATATGCGGTGCCATGGCAAAATACAGGAGCGGGAGAGATAGTATGATAGCAATTATTGTTTTGTATTCTAGAACTTTAATTTCTCTGTCTCTTACTTTTTTTTCTTCATCCTTGTCATCTGTGTCAAGAAAATTTTCATATCCGACATATTTTATTGTTTTGCGTATTTTATCAGAATTGACAGTTTTTGAGTCATAATAAATTGTTGCTTTTTCAGTCGGCAGCAGGTTCTTTGAAGTTACGCCTTTAAGCTTGTCTAATGCAGAACCAACAATACCTATACAATGGGAGTTGTCCATACCAACTACTTTCAATTGAAGCTTTGATTTATCGTTGCTTTCTTGTTTTTTTACGTCGTATCCTAAATCTGTAATTTTCTTTTCTAATTTTTCTCGTGTGGTTTTGCCTGGACTGAAGCTTATTGTTGCTTTGCCTGTTGTAAGGTTAACATTGGCCTCACTTACACCTTCTTCTTTTTTCATGCCTTTTTCAATCTTTGCAACACAAGAAGCACAATTCATACCCTTTATTGATACATCAATCTTTTCATCTGATTCTTTTTTTTCCGTGTGTGTGGCTGAGTGTTTATGAATATGCTCTTTCTTATCCTTATCCTTAAATTCATCATAGCATTGTTTGCTGCAAAAATAATACGTTTTCCCATTTACTTTAAGTTTGAACTTTACCTTTTTTGAATCTATTTCCATCCCGCATACAGGGTCTTTAACCATCTTTTGCACCCCTCTTTTTTTGTTTATGTTCTTTTAGCATTTCTATGCAATGATGGCAATTTTTGCTTCCTTCTTTAAAATGAATAACTGCATCTCGAAGAATGCACCAGCAAAAGTTTTCAGACAAAGAATAAATTTTTTCCCTGCCTTTTTTTTCATAAAGAACTATATCAATGTCGTTCATTTGCCTAAGTTGATGTGAAACAGCAGAGAGAGTTATGTCTGGAATTAATTTGTGGATGTCATTAACATTTTTTGGACCTTTTATTAGTTCCAATAAAATCTTCAGGCGGGTATCATCTGACAACGCAGTGAAAAACTGCTTGATTTTCTTTATTGTTTTCACATCCATTAATAGTTGAACAGTTGTTCAACTATTTAAACGTTGCGTTTAAGTAAACCTGAAGATTATCTCTTTATTCATCTTCTGCCGCCACAACCGCATCCCCCTCCGCTTCCGCCTCCGCAACTACCTCCTTTGGGGACTTCCACCTCTTCTAGTGCAGCCTGTGCATTAGAAGTGTCTTCCTTTACAATAAATACGCCTGGTATCATGCCCATCCAGCAACTCCAAGATACAACGCCTTCTTTGTCAGGAGTAAACTCAATTACTTGTTCACCTCGTTTTATATCAAAATTGAGCTGGTATTTAGGTACTTGTATAGCATTATTACAACCATTGATTTCGTTTCCAGATATTATCCATTTAACAGGCACGCCTTTTTTTATAACGAATTTGTCTGGATCCCAACCATCTCTATTTACATCCATTCTTATTTCTTGATAACCTGATTTTTGTGCTGCCACATTATTATTTGCAGTTATATCAGAACTATCGCTTTGCGCAGATACTGTTGCAATCATCGAGTTAAAGTCATAACCTATACCTGTTAGTGCAAGACCATTATTAATCATGAAAACCCCAAGCAGTATAACTATGGCGCCAGATGCTTTTAGAAGCTTGTGAGTCATTTTACCTGATATAAAGCTTGCAAAGTATCCAAAACCAAGCATTGCAGGAAGCGTGCCGAGGCCAAATACAAACAATAATTTAGCGCCCTCGATGACGCTTCCTGTGCCTGCTGCCATTATATAAATAGCCTGAAGCGGGCCGCATGCAATCATGAGCCCGTTTAAAAGGCCAATTACCAACGGGTTTGTGCTTTGTTTTGATTTTTCACCAACGATTTTTGTTATGAATCTTGGCGTTTTTATTGTGAGTCTTCTAAGTATTGGAAACATGTTAATCATTTTAAGGCCAAAGAGAAGCAGGAAAACTCCTGCAAGGATTCCTGCAACTCCTCTCATTTGAGGGGTGAACGCAAATATTGAACCGATAAGACCAAAAAATGCACCTATCATTGTGTATGACAGTGTTTTGCCAGCACCATAAAAAAGGTGGGATTTATGGGATAATTTTCCTTTTTGCGAGTCGTTTGCTGTATATGATACAACAAAACCGCCGCACATAGCGATGCAATGAAGACCAGTCAGTAGACCAACAACAAAAAGCAGAGTATATCCCATTCCTTGGCTGATTTGTGGAAAAGTTATGCTGTCAAAAAGATTAAACAGGAAGTAAACCGCAACCAGAATACCAGCGATTATCATAATTACTGCGAATGGGTTTACCTCTTGCTTCCCTTCGGGAACACCGGTTATAGTGTTGCATCCGTATCCTTTTTCTTCAATTTTTGAAAAAATCTTTTCGATATTTGTTTTAGAAATATCAAATTCTACAACCCCCTCCTGGGTTTTGTAGTCAATATCTATATTTTTTACACCTTTAATCTTTCTGGCTTGATGCTTGATTATCTTTTCGCAATTTTCACAAAACATGCCATCAGCCACAAACCTTATTATTTTCTGTGTCATTTTGTTTTGTACCCTTCTTTTTTTATCATGTTTTTGATTTCACTTATGGTTGTCTTGTTTTCATCAAAAAAAATTTAACAACACCTTTTTATGATTTGGCTTTGCTTTTACTCCAACATCAGCCAATGCTTCTTTGATTAACGTTTCGCATGACTTGCAATGCATCCCTTCAACATCAATAATTGTTTTTTTCATAAATGTGTTTAGAACATTCATTTATTAATACCATTCGCATAACATAAAATAGTTCTTAACGTTTAATTCATACGAATTTTAAAGAACTAGCGTTTAAAACAATTTTTTTAGAATTTTTTTATCAGATACACTTGGTTTGTTTTTCCTTTCTTTTTTCTGCTAATTATTTTTCTTTTTTCAAGGTCTGATAAAAGAAGAGATAAAGCTGTTTTTGACATCCCTATCTTAAACCTTAATGTTGACTGAAGTATTCCTTCTTGGGAGTTTATAGTTCTAATAACTTTTTTCTCATAAGAATTAAATCCAGACAAGAATGCTTCAAATTCATTTGTCTTCTTTTCTTTCGTCTTCGCATCTTTTAACGCCGCGCTTACCTCTACTTGCTGCTTTGCAAGCAATACTTGAGTTTTATCAAATATTAAGAGATATAATCCTAAAACAATCATCGCTATTGACATAAAAGCACCTATAATAAACAAGGAAAAATCTCTGTCTTGATGAAGACAAGTTCCGTCTTCAAGGTAGCATGAGCCGTTTTGAAGTTTGATTACAAGCTCAATGTTTTGGTCTTCTCTAACCTTAGAACTATATACAAATATGCTTAGAATTACGCCGATTATAAGAACAATAACCCCTATCTGTTTTTGGTTCATTATAAGTATTAGTTAAAAAGAAGTTGTTTAAATTATTATCCTTTTATATATCTACAATGAAAAGCTTATTATCTGATTATTCATAAAAATTGATTTTTTATAGTTATAATAAATTATTGGTATTTGGCCAGATACCCATAGCTAAAAGTAAACAACTGTGGACTGAAGTCCACAGCATTTAGTGGGGTGGCTTTGCCATTTCAGGTACAAAAATTGACTAATGGTTT
>JAAOYE010000079.1 GCA_018221175.1 Candidatus Woesearchaeota archaeon | reverse complement strand
TGACATAAACATGCAAAACCCTTGCCTAAACTCTTATACCTAAATTTCTGACGATTAGAATTTATAAAGTTTATGGAAATAATCAAAAAGCTACCCACAAATTTTATAAAGAAACAACCAATCGCCTTAAACATGCTTAGAGTTATTTTTGACACAAATATTTATGGATTATTATTAAAAGAAAAAGACGTTGAAAAATTAATTGAAAAAATCAATAAAGAAAAAGAATTTATTGTATATGGTTACAAACCAATCAGAAAAGAAATTCAAAAGATTCCAAAAGTAACAAAGCTTAGCAAAAGAACAAGAGTCCATTTATTAAGTTATATACGACCAAATAACTGGTAAACACTTCTTAGAACATTCAGTTAAGATTACAAGACTTGCTAAGAAATATTATAATTTCTACAGAAATTATGGCGGGATTTATGGTTGGGACACTAATATTAGAGTTGATTTTATGATTGTTGCATGTGCTAGTTTTAGAGGTTTAGATATAGTTTATTCTGCTGATAATAAAACACTACTTGGAAAACCAGCTTTAAAAGCATATCATCGGATAAATATAAAAGAAAATTTGAGAACTCCAAATTTCTTAAAATATGTTGATTTATTAGAAAAATTTAGAAATTAATATTTTTGAATTGTTGCTGCTGCTTTTATAAACTTATTAATCTCTTTAATAAAATCTGGGTCTTTTTGTGCTTCTACAAATGACTCTTCCAACATTTTACTTTCTCTTTTTCTCATGATTATTTTAGTAATAATGATTTTATTTAAAACTTTTGCTTTTAATTATAAAGTCGCTTGAAAACAAGCGAGAAGTACACTTTTTGCCATGAGATGAAAAACACAAATAAAAGAAGGCCTAAACCAATTAGTAAATTGCTTGTCGAATTAAATAATTGATTGCTTATTGTTCCAAGTACTATGAAGGTTGCGCCAACTATCATATGAGGCCAAAAAAGCTTGGGGCACTTTCTAAATGAGTTGTAGACAGATTTAAGCGAAGGAACTATCTTTCTTTTTTTTAGATAGTCATATGTTGCAAAATTGATTATGTGAAGTATTGTTGGGACCAGAAATATTATTACAAGAAGTGTAAGTGCTCCGACAATAAATACAGGCATTCCGATGTCTGCTAGCTTTTGGAGTATAAATCCCGTTATTAATAGAGCAAAATAGCCTATAACCCCAGCAATGAAAAGGAGTATTAGCTTGAGAGCATAAAACCCGAAAAAATCTTTGAACTCTGGCTTTTTTCCAAGCAACCCTGCCCACGACCATTCTTTAATCACAGTAAGTATCCCAACCCCGATAAGCGACAATATTATTGCAAGCAAAAAGAGGGTTATCATGAATTTTTGAAGCTGTATTGTAACGTTTTCGACCTCTAACTGGCTGGCTTGTAGAATTGTTTCTTGAGTGAAGCCTGGTGCATCTGGAAATATTGAAGTAAGTATTAGAAAGTTTAATATGAGTAGAGCAAAAAGTGATACGAATAACAATATGTCTTTTCCAAAAACAGGCCATAATTCTTTTCTAAATGAGTTTTTGAATTCGTCTAAAAGTTTCATGGTCTTAGTTCTCCTCCTCCTGAAGTACTGTCTGCAATTCCATCCACATCTGTATCCACATCTGCAACTATTGGATCTGCACCTGAAATGCCACTGTCTTCTCCTGTATATGCACCTAGTGAGCTTAATTTAATGAAGAAATCACCAAGGCCCGGCGCGTTTGGCCCCATGTCATGCCCTTCATTTACAAAGCTGTTGCAAAGGCTTGAGCCGTCTCCAACATCGTCAAGTATTTTTTTAAACTCGCTTGTGAAAACTCCTGTGTCTTTAAATTCCATGCATACTTTTGTATATTTTTTATCTGTTACAAAAACAATTTGGTCTGAGCCCGATTTTTGATATATCTCGCCGCCTGAAGCAAGCTTTACATGGTCATTTGTATCGTCATCGTCTCCTGACAAGTCAACTATTTCCTGGCCGTTCGGACCATAGATGTATACATCAAATTCAATGTTTTCGCCTTCTTTTACAACTTTCTTGCCTGGGTCAAACATGAAGGTTATTCTGTAAACATTTGTATCTAAAACTTGATAATTTCTGCCGCGGTCTGCGCATTTGTCTTTAAAACATACATATGTGTTGTCTTCAAAGGCTTCTTGGCAAAGCGCGTCCTCATCGCATGCAACTTCGCTTTTGTATGGCACTTTGTATCCTTCAATATGCGCACCAATAGAGCCGTCCCTAAAAAAAGCTGTTGTTGTCACCTGGTCTTCATCTGTTGCTATCTCGCACAGATGCGTGTTTATAAAGTTGTCCACGTTAAG
>JAAOYE010000078.1 GCA_018221175.1 Candidatus Woesearchaeota archaeon | reverse complement strand
GATGACAATTATGAGCTAAAAAAGAACATCTTTATCACTCAACTAATTGTTTATTCCTTAATAATAATCCTTTTTATATCAGTCATAGTCATAGTCAGCATATTAAAAACAAATAAAGTGCGATTAGCATTAGTTGAGAGGGAAGTAAAAAAACAAGAAAAATTAAGAGTTATCTTTGAGCTAATCCTAAAACATAAGCGCAAAGGAGCAAGCAGAGAGGATATTATAAATAAATTAAAAAAAAGAGGACTTGATGAAAAAACCATAAAACACCTCTTAAGTCAAAAATACAAGCTTAAAACTTGGGCTGGTTCATATGTAAAAACACTGGATGAGTTCATAGAAGACCCGATGAATTTCCAGCAAGAATTAAAACAAAAAGAAGAAAAAGAATAATCAAATATTTAACTAATACATGAATTCTAACTACTATGAAAGCAAGTGATATAGTAAAAAAGGCTCTTAGAAGCTGCTATAAAAAAAACGGGATTATAGCTGGCAAAACCCATTTTAATTATTATTGGGCAAGAGACTCATTTTTTGCATCTTGGGGCGCACTTGAAATTAAAGATTACAAAATTGTTCGAAAAAATCTTGAGAATTTCTTAGCCAAAACAAAAGATAATGGATATGTTCCATTAAGAATAGGGTCATCATCGATTGGACAATGGCTTGCAATTGCGGGAATAAAAATAAAAAACAACAATAAATCTTCATACATTCAAGACAAAGGACTTAATCCTGCTTTAGATCCAAACCTTCTTTTGATAATCACTTTAGATAAATACTTACATAAAACAAAAGATGCAAAGTTTGCAAAAAAACATCTAAAAAAAATAAAAAAGATACTTGAATGGCTGGAAGCAAGAGAAAAAACAGGCTTACTTTATGGAGGAAAATACGCTACATGGCAGGATATGATAAAAAAAAGAGGATATGTTTTGTACACAAACATACTCTATTACCAAGCATTAGTTTCTCTTTCAAACATTCTAAAACTATTAAAAATAAAAAACGAGTCCCTAAAAAAACAAAAAGTTTTTTTGGGCACAGAAAATACAAAAGGATTTTCTAGTGTTTTAGAAAAAGCACAGATAATAAAAAACAATATTAACAAAAAATTTTGGGATAAGAAAAAAGGATACTACATCGATTTTTTTGATGAAAAATCAAAATCAAAAGTGTTTACATCAGACGGCAATTTCTTTGCAATACTCTTTGGTGTTGCAGACAAAAAGCAGGCAGACTCAATAATAAAAAAAGCTGAGCGATTTGGAATATCAAAAGATGTTCCTTCCTACACCAATTATTCAGCGCACGAATGGTTTGAAAAATACATTCCGTTCTACCTTGTTGGAATGCAGGACTACAATGACTATGGCGTGTGCTGGACATGGATTGGATGCCTGCACTCAATGGCACTCTCCACTTCTGGCAAAAAGAAAAAAGCAAAAGAAATACTTCAAAAACTAGGAAAATATATAGAAAGAGACAAAGAGGTCTATGAAGTATATGACCCAAAAACAGAACTCCCATTAAAAAGATTAGTATATAAATCTGAAAAAAGTTTTGCATGGACAGCTGGATTATACATACTAGCTGAGAAGATGACACGATGAAAACCATAACTGAGGGAAAAGCAAAGATACAAACACACACGGCAAGAATAGTGTCAAAAGAAATGCCAGTGTTTTACAATCCTAAAATGGAGTTTAACAGAGACACAAGCATATTGGTATTAAATGCTATAGATAAAAAAAACTTGCAAATTGGACTTCCTTTGGCAGGTTCTGGTGTAAGAGCAGCAAGATTTCTCTTAGAATTAAAAAAAGAAAAAATAAAATCAATTAAAATAAATGATCACTCTCCAGACGCTGTTAAATTAATAAAAAAAAACATTGAGATAAATGAAGAAGGACTGATATGCGAAGACATAGAAGTATCACAGCTTGATGCAAACAATTTCTTATTAGACTCTGTTGGCTTTGACTATATAGAAATCGACCCGTTTGGAACCCCAAACCCATTTTTAGACTCCGCAGTCAAAAGAATAAGCCGAGGAGGAATAATCGCAGCAACGTCAACAGATACGGCGCCGCTATGCGGAACATATCCAAAGACATGCAAAAGAAAGTATTTTGCAGCGCCAATAAGAAATGAACACATGCATGAAGCAGGCCTAAGAATACTAATTAGAAAGGCACAATTAATAGGGGCACAGTTTGACAAAGCATTAATTCCAATATTTTCATATTCAAAAGACCACTACTTTCGAACCTACTTTAGATGCGAGAAAGGAAAAACCAGGGTTGATAACATAATCTCGGAACACAAATATTTTTTGTACTGCACAAAATGCTTAAACTATAATATTTCTTCTTACAATAAACAAGAGTGCTGTAAAAAACTTATGGATTTTGCAGGGCCAATCTTTACTGGAAAAATAAACGATTCTTCACTTATCAAAAAAATGAAGGCTGATGACAAATTCATACAAACAATTTTAGAAGAATCAAAAATTAACCTGCCATTTTTTTATGACATTCACAAAATAGCAAAAAAATACAAAATAGGCATTCCAAAAACAGACGAACTCATTTCAAGATTAAAAAAAGCAGGATTTAAAGCATCAAAAACACATTTTAATATTTATGCTGTTAAAACAGATGCAAGTATTGAAAAAATAATAAAGATTATGAAGAAATAATTCTATTTCCATACTATAAAACAAAACATTTATATATACTAATATATTAAATTTATATAAATTCATACAAAATTGATATAAAATGGTACAAATTATTAAAAAAAGAAAAGGAGTATCGCATTCTCCAAACCTAAACACTGTTTTAATGGTAGAAGAGACTTTAAAAAATGAAGGGGAATTCATGACAGTAGCCGAGATAAAAAGAAGGCTTCCAAGAAAAGTTATGCATCAAACACTCATATTAATACTTGATTATCTTCAAATTAGCGGAAAAATATTGATTGGAACTAAAGGAATTCTTTGGGTATTTACAGAAAGAAAAGAACTGGATGAACTAATAAGTAGAGGAACCGAAGTATGAATAAAAAAACAAGAGTCATCCTTCTTGATGAAGCTGATGGTGAGTATAAAAAACTAAATCAGATAGTTGGCAAACAACTAAGAGAAGGAAAACAAAATACTAGCGAAATGCAGCTACTTCGTTCAATTAAGCAAAATTTGAATTCATAAAAGCAAATCCGTTCTATGGAGACAACATTCCTAAAAAGTTGATACCAAACAAATATAATGTTCAAAACTTATGGAGAGTTGAACTTTCACAATTCTGGAGAATGCTTTACACAATTAAGGGAGACCAAATAGAAATAATCTGTTTTGTTTTAGATATTCTAAACCATGATAAATATAATAAGAAGTTTAACTATAAGAAAAAGTGAAACTTTTTCTGTACATAAAATCTAATAAGATTTTATTGTATAAGAAAAAATAGACTAACCAATTGCTCTTCTTACATCAATTGTTTCTACAGAATTGACGCCTTCAATTGATGCTATGTCTTTTTCAAGCTCTTCAGGGCTGCCAAGACTTTCGTCCATGATAAAAATGATGTTAAGACTTTTAAGTCCAAAAGCAACAGGAATAATCTCTGTTTTTGTATCGCCTTTTCCAGCAAAAGCCTCAATTTTTGAAAGAGCCTCATCTTTAACATCTTCAAGGTTGATTTCTGGAGAATCAGGCATTAATTTTATAGTCACAACCGCGTTTGCCATTTTTTACCTTTAGTTAGGCCCTTCAAATTTGCAGGAGTGGCACACATACTTTGCAGCGATATCTCTGCAGTGGGTGCATCTAATAATATCCTCTTTCCCGCACTTTGGGCACTTAAAACTCACATTTCCTGTGTCGTTTGACACATCCTTTTTACAGCTTGAGCAAAATGTTTGTTCTGACATAAAGCGAAGAAAATTGGTATAGTTTAAAAAACTAGCGTTTTAGAAAATTACACTAACCATATTAAATAAAAAATTTCCGCCGTCAAATCCAGGAATAGGAATCATGTTAAATATACCCAAGAAAAGGTTTATCTTTGCAAAAGGAACAGCATACGCAAAATACTTTCTTTGAATTAACCCTTTTTTAACAGCTAAAGTTGCAGCGCCCCACAAAATAAAGTTCATAAGTGGCCCAGCAAACGCAACGAGTGCAGCTGGGAAAGCACTTAGGCCAGTATGTGTTACAAATCCTCCTACAAAAAACAGAAAGGGAAAACCAACCATTTTTAGGAGAATAACAAGAATGTAAAAGCCATATGGTGCAAATAACACCGCCTTTGCCCCAAAAAACATAGCAACAAACTTGTGAGAAAGCTCGTGAAAAACAACAGCAAGTCCAGCAACTATTGCACCAAACTTGACATTTTCCCAATTATTTGACTTAAAGCTTTTTAGAGGGTCATAATTATCAATTACGGGTTTTTTAAGATATCCAGAAAATATGTAGCCAATAGCAAGAGACATAATTACCATGTCAACTACTTCAAAGAAAAAT
>JAAOYE010000077.1 GCA_018221175.1 Candidatus Woesearchaeota archaeon | reverse complement strand
GAGCAAGGATTATTGCAGTTAGCTACAAAGAAGTTGACAACCCAAAAATCGGGCTTACCATGAGACAAGACAGCCTTGGAAAGCTTGAATGGATACAGGAACTAGCTGAGAAAAAGAAGGCAAAGCCAGCTAAAAAAGAGGAGAAAAAATGAGCAAAAAAGTGTGCAAGACATGCAAGATAATGATTGAAGGCGATGAGTGTCCAATCTGCAAAAAAAATCAGTTTTCTACAAATTTCCAGGGAAAAGTATCAGTCCTTGACCCAGAAAGATCAGAGATAGCAAAAGTCATGGGTTTTAAGGCAAAAGGAGAATATGCTATTAAGGTGAGATAAGTGAAGCTTGACGTTATTAAAGAAAAAGACATACCTCTTTTGAAAAGAAAAAGAGTTACTATGATGTATAATTCTTCAGAAAAGACAACCCCAAAAAGATCAGTTGTTGTAAAAGATGTAGCCAAAAAGTTAGGGGCAAGTAAGGATGCTGTGTCAATTAGGCACATTTACCCGCAGTTTGGAACTTCATCTTCAAAGATCATTGCCCACGTCTACAAAGACAAAAAAACTATGGAGATGTTTGAAGACAAGCAACTGCTTGACAAACATGTGGATGCACCTAAAGAAGAAAAAGAAGAAGTAAAGCCAGTTCCTGCACCTGAAGGAGAAGGTGGCGAAGAACAAAGCAGCGAAGCTGCTAGTACCGAAAAACCGAAACCACAAGAAGAGGAGGATCCTGTTGAGGAAAAACCTGCGCAGGAAGAACCAAAAGAAGAGTCTCAAGATAAGAAAGTTGAAGAAAAATGAGTGATGACAAACAGCAGCAAAAAAAACCAGGATATCAAATCCACACAATTTATGAAGGCGGAAAAGCCAAAAACAGGAGCTGCCCAAAGTGCGGGCCAGGAACATTCATGGCAGACCACAAGGACAGAAGCACATGCGGCAAGTGTAAATACATGGAAAAAAAGTAGACTTTTTTTCTGTACCCAAAATCTTTGATTTTTTAGTACATGGAGAAGAAGTGAAACTTCTTCGGAATGCTCAAAATTTCTAATTTTGTTGTATGGAGAAGAAATAAGATTTCTTTTATTCTTAAAGACACATTTTAATGAGATAACCCGGTTTTAATTATATATAGCAAAGCTTAAAAAGTAGGACAACATACTACTTTTTGATGGGGATTTATGGTGCTATAAAAAAGAGGTGCCCTCACTGCAGCAATGTTGAAAAAATTATAACAGTAGATGACGCCCCAACTATATTCTTTAAATGCAGTCGATGCAAAAAGCCAGTTTATCTAAATGATAAACAAGATGTGATCGTCACTAATGATATTGGAGACAGAACATAGAGTGAAAAAACCGTTAGGTTTTTAAATCAAATCAAGTTTCTGAAAGGATATTAGTAATCCCGGTGGACTACTGCAAAACATTTGCGAGTAGGAGGGTAGACAAAATGGACGATAAAACAATAAAACAAGCATTAGAAAATATCAAAAAGGATTCTAAGAAAAGGAATTTTAATCAGAAAGTAGACGCTATCTTTGTTCTAAAAGATTTAGACTTAAAAAGAGCAGAGCACCAGGTGGATTTTTTTACAAGTCTTCACTTTTCAAACGGCAAAGATGTCAAAATCTGCGCGTTTGCAGCACCAGAACTAATGGAAGAAGCTCAAAAAGTTTGCGATTTTGTAATCGCGCAATCAGACTTTAAAAAATACCAAGACGACAAAAAACTTCTAAAAAAGCTTGTAAAGGAATATGATTACTTTATAGCTCAGGCAAACATCATGCCACAGGTAGCACAAGTCTTTGGTAAGGTACTTGGACCAAAAGGCAAGATGCCAAACCCAAAAGCAGGATGCGTTGTTCCTCCAAAAGCAACTCTAAAACCAATTTATGAAAGGCTTCAAAAAACTATTAGGCTTCAGGCAAAGACACAGCCAATTGTTCAAATAACTGTAGGAAACCAGGAGCAGAACGAAAAGGAAGTTATTGACAATATCAAAACAGCTTACAGTCAACTAGTACATCACCTTCCATCAGAACAAAACAATATCAAAACAGCATTTTTAAAATATACTATGGGAAAACCAGTAAAAATTGAATAAAATGGCAGCAAAAGTAAATCAAGCAAAAAAGCAAATAGTGAACGACTTTGCAAAACTAGCACAAGAGTACCCAATAGTTGGAGCTGTGAACATGGAAGGCATGCCAACACCGCAACTTCAAACCATGAGAACGCAACTTAGAAAAGATGAAGTAGTCCTAAAGATGACAAAGAAAAGGCTTCTAAAACTCGCTTTAGAAAAAGCAGACAAAAAAGGCCTTGAAAAAATAATTCCATATCTAAAAGGACAGCCAGCACTAATATTTACAAAAGAAAACCCTTTCAAGCTTTTTAAAAACCTTGAAAAAAACAAATCTTCAGCACCTGCAAAAGCAGGACAAATCGCTCCAAAAGACATAGTTGTTGAGGCAGGGCCAACACCGTTTGCACCAGGACCGGTTATCGGAGAACTTGGAGCTATTGGAATAAAAGCAGGTATTGACGCTGGGAAAGTCGCAATTAAAGAAGAAGCAATTGTCGTCAAGGAAGGAGAAGAAATCCCGGCAAATGTCGCTGCGATTCTCCAAAGACTTGGAATTGAGCCAATGGAAATAGGCCTTGACCTAACAGCAACGATTGAAGATGGAGAGATTTTCACAAAAGAAACCCTTAACATCAACGAGGATGAGTACATAAATAATATTTTAAATGGTCACAGATGGTCGTTTAATCTTGCAATGGAAGCAGGAATATACAATGATTTAACAACAGAAGTCTTGATTACAAAAGCAGAGTTTGAGGCTACAATTCTTTCGGTTTCCCAAAACATTTTAGCAGACAAAACAATTCCGAGCATCCTTGCAAAGGCAGAGTCACAAATGCAAAGCCTAAAAGCATTGGTGCCAGAAAGTGTAAAAGAAGAGCCTAAACCTGAAGAAAAGCTTGAGGAAAAACCGGAAGCAGAAGAACAAAAAGAAAACGCTAAAGAAGAAACTTCAAAAGAAGAAAAAGAAAAGACACCAACACAAAGCAGTGAAACTGCTAGTGCCGATGAACCGGAAGTACAATCACCACCATCAGAAGATAAAAAAGACAATGAGGGTGGCGATTCATCTGCCAATCTTGAAGCATAATTTGAATGATTATGGAGGAACCCAAAAAAATGGAATATGTATACGCAGCAATGCTTTTGCACAAAGCTGGCAAAAAAGTTGATGAAGCGCACGTGAAAAAAGTGCTTGAAGCTGCAGGCGTCAAAACAGACGCAGCAAGAATAAAAGCACTAGTTGCAGCACTAGACGACGTGAATATCGACGAAGCTATTGAAAAAGCAGCAGTTGCAGCTCCATCAGCAGCACCAGTCGCAGCAAGCGCTGAGGCAGCCCAAGGAGAAGCTCCAGCAAAAGCAGAAGCTAAAAAGGAAGAAGTAAAAGAAGAGAAAAAGGAAGAAGAGGCTGCAGCAGGCCTAGGCGCACTGTTTGGATAAGCCATCCTTAAAAATAAACCATTTTTTGTTATTTTTTGGTTTTAATCTCTTACTAATAGCAGGTTGAGAACAACGATGCCAAATGACTTGGAAAAAAAGAAGCTAATAGACGCTTTAGATAGACTAACAGAAGAAACAACTCCTTTAAAAGAGGAGATGAACAAATCTAATTCTAAAAAGGAAGTTACTTTTACAAAGAAAAAGGAAGCAGGCAAAGAGATAGTTGACCTCATCTCAAAAGTAAAGCAGCTAAAAAAGCAAAGAGATGAAAAAACTAGGTCTGTAAAAGACGGCAAAGAAAAAAGGCAGATTCTAAATTCCAAAATAAAAGGCAAAGTAGCATTTCTAAAAGAGCTTCAGGCTAAAAAGGACGCGATTTTAAAAAAAGGAGATAGAAGAGAGTCCCCTAAGCGACTCAAAAAGGAAATTGAGGACATAGAGTACAAAATAGAGACTGAAGGCATGGGTTTTGAAAAAGAGCAAAAGCTCATGAAAGAAATCAACACCTTAAAAAAGAAGCTTGGCAACGTAAAAGACACTGGAGACGTGTTTGAAAAGCTAAGAGAAACTCAAAGAGATGTAAGAACTCTTCGTAAAGAGGCAAACATTGTTCATAAGTCTGTTCAAAAAGACGCAGATGAAAGCCAAAATTTGCATGAAGATATGATAAAAGTTTCAAAAAAGATTGACGATCTAAAAAAAGAAGAAAAGAATTTGCTTAACGTATTCATAAAGGAAAAGGATGAATACACAAAAATTAATAATAAATTAAAGGAAAAGCTTGACGAAATGGCCAAAATCAGGTCAGATCTTAAAAAGTTTGAGAAAAAAGTCAAGGAGAAAAAAGAGAAGAAAGTCAAGAAAAGCCTTAAAGAAAAAACAGAAGAAGTCGAAGAAAAGATAAAAAAAGGCAAAAAGCTCACAACAGAAGACCTTCTTATCATGCAAAGTGGAAAATAGAAGTTTTAATCATTCTTTTTCAAAATATATCCTTAAAGTTATATACTGCTTCAACAAAAAATATATAAAGGAGTAGTTCTACTAAATTTGTTATAAGAACATGGGTCCAACCACAACATCTTGTGGTTTTTGGTGGTTCTAGAGAGTAATTGAAGAGATGATTATAAAAAGAGAGAGGTATCCCTATGACAAAAAAGACAAGCGAAAAAAGCCACGAAAAAGCCAGATGCACAAATTGTTTTTCTGCAAATGTTTATGGTATGAGCCGTGTAGTTGGATATTATTCTATTATTGAAAACTGGAATGATTCCAAGCAAGCAGAGCTAAAAGACAGACAAAGAGGGGTGTACAAGCTAAAAGAAGAGCCAGAAATAAAAGTTGCGCCTGAACTCACAACTTCAACGCCTCAAAAAATTGATGCTAAGGTCCACTAAACAGGACTTTTTCTTATTTTTTTATAATCGCAACCAAAGACAAAGAATTTGTCAAGGCTTTGTAAATTTTCTTAGAAAATTTCCAAAACCTTTAATAATGAACTATTTTCTCCTCTATGTATTATGAAGATTTACACTAGAACAAAAAGAAGATACGGGCTTTCAACCAGCCAAAAGCATATTAACTTCTTTAAAGGTGACGACGGCAAGAAAAAAGGGCCCAAAACTTTCAAGACAAAAGAAGCTGCAGAAGGTTGGGCAAAAAAGCAGGGAATAAAAAAATATGAGATTTTGCCTGCAAAGAAAAACAAGAAGTTTAAAGTTGGAGTTATAGCGTAGCTATTTAACAGCTTTTTTAATAATCTCAATGTCTTTTAAAGTTGTTTGTTGACCTAGCTCAAAGAATTCACAACATTAATATAGTTGTTTTACCAATAAATATGGTTTAAGAGCTTTGGAGATGAAAAGTGGAAGGAGGCCAAGTGGATTTGGATTCTGTAGTATATATTGCTTCGAGCAATGGTGACTTAAGAAGAGCAGTATTTCATTTTACAGATGAATGTGAAATGAGTTTAGAAGAAAGTTTGTTACGCTCAGATTTTAATAAGTGGCCAAGCATAATAATGGAGAGTGGATACAATAATCATACAACTTTCTATGTTGAAGATGTTGAAGATAAAAAAGAATTAGAGGAACATGAAAAAAGGCATCCAAATCTAATTTTATTTCAAGTTTTATATGGAGATACCACTGCATATGCTGCTTGGTATAAACCTAAAAATAAAGACATAGCAGTGGATTAATCCTTCTTAATCTTACAAACAAAGAATCCTTCTGTGTCGTTGTCTTGTGGCCAGATTCTTAGAGCATCCTTTACTTGTGGGTTGTATTTGTCACCTTCAAACTCCAAAATTGGATCTCTTCTTTCAATGGATATTTTTATTGGCATCACTTTTGCATTTGGATACTTATCAAGCAAGCAGCTAACAACTGCTTCGTTTTCATGCGGTTCAAGCGTGCATGTCGAATACACCATTACACCGCCTGGTTTTAGAAGATTAAATGCTCTGTCAATCAGCTGTCTTTGCGTTGCAGACAGCCTTTTTACCATGTTTTCATTGTACATTCTAAGCGTCTTTAAGCTCTTTCGAATGGTTCCAGTCCCGCTGCAAGGTGCGTCAACAAGTATTTTGTCAAACTCCATATCTTTTATCCTTTGTCCTTCCATCAACGAAACTATTGTGTTTGTACTTCCCATCCTCTGAAGATTAATCCCCAGAGGTCTTGCCCTCATCCCTTTGTAGTCATTGCATACAAGCACTCCTGTATCTTTCATCATGGCAGCCATCTGAGATGATTTTGAGCCAGGACTTGCGCACATGTCAAGTGTTCTTTCTCCTGGTTTTGGTTCAAGCACCAGTGGCGGGAGCATTGATGCTGCCCCCTGAACATAGATGTAACCTAGCATGTGCTCTTCTGTGTTTCCGATATCTCGCCTGCCTTCAACATGATCTAGCCAAAAGCCTTCTTTGCACCATGGAATACTAGTTAATATCCATCCTTTTTTCTCAAGCCTTTTTTTCACATCAGAAACTTCAGCTTTTAGAGTGTTAACTCTAATTGAACGTCTAAGAAATGAAAGCGAGTATTTCATAAACTCGTCATAATCAGAACATAAAGCCCTATATCTTTTCTCAAACCCTGGTTTTATTTCTATATGTTCGGACTTTGGTATTTCTTTTGGCATAAATCCTTAGAAAAAACAGCTATTATTAAATCTTTTTTGTCATGTAAGGTCCTTCTAGTTTATATCCAAACTTTTTGTAGTACTCGCGAACCCCAACGCCTGAAATCACTATCACTTTTTTCTTTTTGTGTTTTTTTGCAACATCTTCAGCTTTTTTGAGCAGCTTTCTTCCCCATCCTTTGTGCTGCACCTTCCCTTCTTCACCAATACTTGTGGCTGTTCCATAGACATGAACCTCTCTTACAAGCGCACTGTCTTTAGTTATCTCTTTTCTAAGGCATTGCGCTGGAAATCTTAAGCGTGCAAAGCCAACCAATATGTTTTGCTTGAAGTCCTCTGCAGATATGAAAAACTCTTTTCCATCCGACGCATCATATTCATGCACTCTTATCTCTACTTCTTTTGGCTTTTTGCCTTTTTTTGCATAAATATGCCCTACCTCCCTACATCTTATACAATTGCACTCATGACCCTCCTCCTCAATTAACTGCCTAAGATTTGTCTTGTCAACACCAGCTGCTATAACTTTTGTTGGAATATCTCTTTGCACCCTCATTACACGCACATATGACGGAATGTGTTTTTTGAATTCTTTAATCAGCTTCATTGCTTTTTTTGTTGTTATTGGCCTAAACTTTCCAGCTTTCCACTCATCGTAAAGCTTTGTTTTTGGCATTACCATTGCTGGATATATTTTTAGCATGTCAGGTCTAAAGTCAAGGTCTAAAAACAGTTTTTTCATTCCCTCTAAATCCTTTTTCTCGTCCACTCCTGGAAGTCCTGGCATATAATGAAAATTGAGCTTGAATCCTAAATCCTTCAGCTCTTTAATCGATTTTTTAGAATCGGAAACTGTGTGGCCCCTACAAATCTTTTCAAGGACGTCGTCATAGACGCTTTGAACTCCAATCTCTACCCTTGTTGCGCCCAAAGAAAGCATCTCATTTCCATGTTTTAAATATCCAAAGTCTGGACGTGTCTCTATTGTAAGGCCAACACATTTTACTTTGGATTTCTTGTCGTTTTTTATCTGCTCAGCAAATAACTCGCATTTTCCTTTCATATCCTTAATCTTCTTTCTAATCCTGTCTCCTCTTTTCTCGTCCTGTATGTCTCCTGGAAGCTCAAAAAACTCTCTAAACCTAATGACATTAAATCTGCCATTATCAAAAAACATGTCTGAAAAGTCATTTAGCGCCTTAAACGCGTATTTGATAAAATCCTGCTTGTATTTATCTAAAAATGAAAGAAAGGTCCCGCCCATAATTATTAGCTCGACTTTTTCAAAGTTTTGGCCAAGTGCAACATATTGCTCAAGCCTGTTAAATACCTGCAGGTAAGAATCAAATTTATTTCTAAGCCCCCTCATGGTTGCAGGCTCATTTCCTGTGTAGCTTTGAGGAATCCCTAAAGTTACGTTTGATGGGCACATCATGCATTTGCCGTGAGGACATTCAAAAGGCTGTGACATTATAGCTACGACTGCCACACCAGAAATAGTTCTTGTTGGCTTTGTTACAAGCTTTAGTTTTTTCAAATCCTCCACGCTCGCATTTAGAAGAACCTGGATGTCTGTTGGGATTTTTCTGCATTTGTGCTTTTTGCACAGCTTTATTTTTAGTTTTGCTATCTCTTCTTTTGAGAGTTTCTTCTCTTTTAATATTGATATTATCTCTTTGTAATATTCTTTTTTTGGCATAAACTCTGAGAAATTATTATTTATTTATAAAAGGCTTGTTTAAGGGAGCTACTGGTTTATTTCTCAAAAAGAATTTTCGTATTTCTTCAAAGATTAGTATTGATGAAGAGATGAGAATAATTTGGCCCCATTCAAGAAGTGTTAGTCTTGTTGTGTGAAGTGCTGTGTTAAAGAATGAAAAATAGGTGAAGGAAAATATCATTAGTGTGGATAAAATCACAGAAAAAATCAAATATGGATTTTTTAATATGTTTGTCTTAAACAGGCTTTCTTTTTGTGTTTTTGAGTTAAATGCGTTAAACATCTGAAATATTATAATAGTTGCAAACACCATTGTTGTAGCCTTTGCATAAAGCGCTGAGTGTGTGTCAACAATTTGTCCTGGCACCCACCCGCCTAAAATCAAGGTTTTTACAAACAAGAATATTGCTCCAATTGAAATTATCCATCCTAGAACAACAAGGCGTGTGAGCATCCCTTTGTTGATTATCCTGTATTTTTTTTGCCTTGGCTGCCTTTGCATTATCCCTTTTTCTTCTGGCTCCAAAGCCAGTGCTAAAGAAGGCAGTATTTCTGCGCCTAAGTCAATTAGCAGTATTTGTATTGCTAGTATTGGCAAAGGCAGTTTGAACATGAACCCAAAAATAAGTGCGAAAAGCACTGTGAAAAGCTCGCCAGTAATCCCTGTAAAAATATAAAATATTAATTTTTTCAGATTGTCATAGATTCTTCTGCCATGCTCAACTGCAGAAATTATTGTTGTAAAACTATCATCTGATAAAATCATGTCGCTTGACTCTCTAGATACATCTGTGCCTGAAATGCCCATGGCAACTCCGATATCTGCTTTTTTAAGCGATGGCGCATCGTTTACACCGTCTCCTGTTACTGCTACTACTTCTCCCATCTCCTGCAAAACAGTCACAATTCTCAGCTTGTGCTCTGGTGAAACTCTTGCAAATATCACCTCATTTTTTAGTATCTCAGTAAGTCTGGTCTCATCAATCTTTTCAAGCTCTTCACCAGTTATTACCTGTGTATTGTCATCAGCTATCCCAACCTGCTTTGCTATTGCCCTAGCTGTCTCACCAAAGTCTCCAGTGATTATATTAATCCTTATTCCTGCATCCATGCACTGCTTGACAGCTTCCTTCACATCTGGTCTGGGTGGGTCCATCATTCCCATCATTCCCAAAAACACGAATTCTTTTTCCACATTCCTATGCGAAAAGTCATCATCAACTTCTCTGTATGCAAAGCCTAGCACTCGAAGCGCCTCAGAACCCATCGAGGTCTCAAGTTCGATTATTTCTTCTCTAAGTCTTTTTGTCAGCCTGTGAAGCTTTCCATTAATCATTATTTTATCGCACAAATCCATAACTTCCCCAGGAGCTCCTTTCAAATAAGCATGGTTTTTTCCTTTGTACTCATTTATTGTAATCATCCATTTCTTTTCAGAATCAAAAGGCATTTCATGTAGTCTTTTGTAATCATCCATCATTTCATTTTTATCAAAGCCTGCTTTTTTTGCTGCCACAAGAAGAGCTGCTTCTGTTGGGTCCCCTATAATTCCCCATGTCGTCCTGTTTCCTTCAGGCTCTGATAGTGCTGCGTTGTTGCATAGGACTGCTGTTTTAAAAAGAGCCTCATAATTTTTTATGCTTTCAATTTTCTTGTTCTCATCAAAAAAATCTCCTTTTGGCTCGTATCCTACTCCTGAGACCCTGATGAATTTGTTGTTTGCGAAAATCTTTACAACTGTCATCTCGTTTTTTGTGAGTGTTCCTGTCTTGTCAGAGCAAATCACGGTTGTAGAGCCAAGAGTTTCTACAGACTGAAGCTTTCGTATAATTGCATTTTTCTTTGCCATCCGCTGAACCCCTATAGCAAGCGATATCGTCAAGGTTGTTGGGAGGCCTTCTGGTACAACTGCTATTGCAAGGCTTACAGCGAAAAAGAACATTTTAAAAAATCCTTCGCCAATGAAAAGCCCTGTTAAAATGACTAAAAACCCGATTATTGCTGTTGCTTTTGCTGTGAATTTGCCGATATATGCTACTTCTTTTTGAAGCGGGCTTTTTTCCTCTTGTATTTCCTTTGTCAAACTAGCGATTTTTCCAAACTCTGTTTCTTTTCCTGTTGCTGTAACTATTGCATGACCGTTGCCATGTGTTATGTTTGTACCCATAAACACCATGTTTTTTTGGTCTGCGCAAACTATGTCTTGTTTTGAGATTATGTTTGCCTGTTTTCTTTGGGGGATGCTTTCTCCTGTAAGTGATGATTCATCTGTTCTAAGCTCGTTTTCCTGTATTATTCTTGCGTCTGCTGGTATCTTGTCTCCTTCTTCAAGAATTACTATGTCTCCTGTTACAACATCTTTTGCAGACACTTCTATTTCTTTTCCATCCCGGATTATCCTGGCAGTCGGAGTTACCAGCTTTTGGAGGGCTTCTATTGATTTTGAGGCTTTAAACTCCTGCAAAAATCCGATAAGAGAATTGATGGCTACAATTATGATTATGACAATCGCGTCTGTTCTTTCTCCAAGAAGCAAGGAAATAATCGCAGCTATAAGCAAAATTACTATGAGAAGGTCTGTGAACTGGGAGAATATGCTTTTTAGAATGTCAAACTGCTTTTTTTTTGCTATCTCATTTGGCCCGTTTGATTTTAGACGCCTGTTTGCCTCTCTTTTTCCTAGGCCGTGTTCTGATGTGGAGAGTTCTGTAAAGATTTCGTTGATGTGCTTGTTGTAGTATGTCAACTTATTGTTCCCCTCTTTTTTTTAAGAATTAGGGCTTATCGAAAGAGGGACAGCACTTCTCTTATGTCATACTGTTTTTTTGGTCCATTAGTGAGTTCTTTTATTTTTTCGTATGTTATAGTTTCAACTTTTTTAGTCAGTTTTTTAGAATCTTCCATTTTCCCACCCCTTTTTTTTATTTTCTTTTTTTTCGATGCTTGATTCCCTTTACTCGCTTGTTTAGTGTGCCCATGATTTTTGTGACCATCCCTTCTCTTATCATTGGCCCGACAAGGACTGCGTTTTGTATCTCCGAGTCCATCTCTTTTTGCTTGTAGTACTCAATTGTTTTTAAAAATATGTCTATTTCGTTCATTGCCCCATACATTTGGTGCTGTACTTCTGGCTTTAGCTCTTCTTTTCTTTGGTCCAGTAAATCATACAATTCTGTTCTTCTTCGTTCAAATATCCTTGTCATCTCTGCTAGTACCATAAATTTCACCTTTTTTGACTTTTTCCTCGCTTAGGTTTTTTAAGTTTTTTACAAAGTAGTCAAGACAGTCTGTTGCACAAAAAGTTGCTTTGCGCCGAAAGTCCTTTGGACCAAAAAGGAGAGTGAATCCATCTGATTGTGTATCTATAATATTTGTGTGGCATATAGGACAAATTGTTTTTCCCCCTTCTTCGTAGTGGTTAATCCTTTTATTTATTAATTTTTCTATGTTGCCTTCAACCAAATCTTTTTGGATTAATTTGAGTTCTTCAAAGGATAAATCGCTTATGATTTTTGAGAGCCTGTTCATTTTTTTACTGCCTCCATGTACTTTTCCAAGCAGCGTGTTTTATCAAGCAAGATGGTGCTTTCTTTTATCATGTTCATAAAATGCGGGTCGTTTGAGCCAAGCCCATTGTCTATTTCAAATTTGTTGTGAGACCAGCATATAACTTTTCTTGCTTTGCCAGAAAACTGTTTTACTTCTTGATTTGAAAGTGTTTTTCTTGCTTTTTCTATGTCTTCTGTTATTATAAAAAACTCTATTGTTTTGTCTGTGTTTTTGTATAGGCCTATTGATGAGTTTGATAATATTTTTGAATTGTTCCAAAAAAATTTGAAAAAGCAGTAGTGGTCTTTTTGTTCTATTTTTGAAAAGACATTGAAGATGTATGCGCTATGTGGTTCTGGCTTTATTGATTTTTTTGTTGCAAAGTTTTTTCCAAGCCTAACCATATAATAGATGTCATCTTTGATGAAGTATTGTGTTCTTGGCTTGCCTTTTTTTGAATTTGAAATCTTGGTCTTTGCTACTATTCCAAGCGCTTCCATGAGCCTTAATTGCTGGGAGATATTTGCAACGGTTGTATTGAATATTTTTGAGAGTTCAATTGGTGATTTTGGAGCTTTTGACAGCTCTGATAAGATGTTCCATTTGGACTCTGAAAAGAACATGTCTAGCTCCATATTTATTATCTTGGCGACAGGTAATATATAAATTTTTTGTCTTATTAATTTATTATAATAAGATATTTATTAAATTAATTAATTTATTACTTTCTTTTTTGTCTTTGTTTAATGACGAAAAACCTAAAGTTTTATATATAAATCTCTATCCTTTTTTATTATACTTTCAATTGAGGAAAAAGAGGTATGAAAAAAACAACAGTTTATTCTAAAGTATGGGCTGTAAAACTAGAGGATAGTATACACAATAAAATAAGAGGAAATAATCTATGAAAGTCTTGATGTTTGGATGGGAATTCCCACCGTTTAAAAGCGGTGGTCTTGGGACTGCATGCTACGACCTAACAAAAGGGCTTTCAAGACAAGGAATCAAAGTCACCTTTGTAATGCCAAAAGCGCCAGAAGGCGCAGAGGCAGAATTTGTAAATCTTCTTGGAACAAACAACTACTTGAAAAACGTAAAGATTAGAACAGTCGACTCTCCGCTTCTTGCCTATAACACATCTGAGTCATACGCAGACTACATGAGAAGATATAAAATACTTGGAACAAAAGGAGACGTAGCATATGGAGAAGATCTTCACTCAGAAGTACAGAGGTTTTCAGAAATCGCAAAGGTAATAGCTGAGCAGGAAGGACATGATGTTATTCATGCGCATGACTGGATGGCGTACAGGGCGGGAATTAACGCAAAAAAAGTTTCTGGAAAACCGCTAGTGTGCCATATCCATGCAACAGAATTTGACAGAACTGGAAATAACCCAAACTATCATATTAGCCATAAAGAATTTGAAGGGCTAAAAGAAGCAGACCTTGTTATTGCAAATAGCAACTACACCAAGCAAAACATAATCAACCAGTATATGATAGACCCAAAAAAGATAAAAGTGGTTCATTGGGGAATAGACCCTGAAAATCCGCACTACCAAGGAGATTACACCTCAAAGATGTCAGACCATGACAAAATAGTATTGTTTTTAGGCAGGGTAACGCTTCAAAAAGGCCCTGACTACTTTTTGCAGACTGCCAAAAAAGTCCTAGCCTACGTTCCCAACACCAAGTTTGTAGTGGCAGGATCTGGAGACATGCTTGCCTGGATGATAGAAAAAAGCGCGGAGATGGAAATAACAAACAACATGGTATTTACTGGATTTTTGAAAGGGAAAGAAGTCCATGACGCTTACAAAATGGCAGACTTGTTTGTGATGCCGTCTGTTTCAGAGCCATTTGGACTTACTGCAATTGAATCAATAAAAAACGGGACACCAGTAATTTTATCAAAAAATTCTGGGGCATCAGAGGTCCTTACAAACGTTTTAAAAGTTGACTTTTGGGATATTGACGAGATGACAAACAAGATTGTGGGCTCTCTAAAATATAGGAATTTATACAATGAATTAAGGGACAATTCGCTTGTTGAAGCAGACAATTTCAACTTGGACGTTCCGGCAAAGAAAGTCATTGATGCTTATAATCACGCAATTAGTTATGCAGGGGGTGTCTCATAGTATGGTTAGTGTTTGCATTTATTTTCAGGTTCATCAGCCTTTTAGAATAAAAAAGTACAGGGTGTTTGACATAGGTCATAGCCATGATTATTTTGATGAGAAGAAAAACAGGGAAGTATGTGAAAAGGTAGCCAAAAAATGCTATTTGCCGGCAAACAAAATACTTTTGGATTTAATCAATAATACTGATGGAAAATTCAAAGTTGCTTTTTCAATATCAGGCACTGCTATTGAGCAGTTTGAAAAGTACACCCCAGAAGTGCTGGACTCTTTTAAAGAGCTTGCAAAGACTGGCAAAGTTGAGTTTTTAAACGAAACATACTACCATTCCCTAGCATTTTTGTATGACAAAGATGAGTTTAAAAGGCAGGTAAAAAAGCACAAATACAAGATGAAAGAGCTATTTAACTTTACTCCTACAATATTTAGAAACACAGAGCTAGTCTACAACAATGAGCTTGCTTTTCATGTTGAAAAGATGGGATACGATGCGATACTTGCAGAGGGCGCAGACCACATCCTAGACTGGAGAAGCCCAAACTTTTTATACACCCCAAAGACCTGCAAAAAACTAAAGCTGATGCTAAAAAACTACAAGCTTTCAGATGATATAGCATTTAGGTTTTCAAACAAAGGATGGGAAGGATGGCCCTTGACATCAGAAAAATTTGCTGACTGGGTGTCAAATAATAATGGAAATGGAGAAGTAGTCAATCTTTTCATGGATTATGAAACTCTTGGAGAACACCAGTGGGAAGATACTGGTATCTTTGATTTTTTAAAGAAGATGCCTTGGGAAATCCTAAAGCACCATGACAATGAGTTTTTGCTGCCATCAGAAGTCATAAAAAAATATGAGCCAAAGGCTGAGCTTGACATCCACAATTTTATCAGCTGGGCAGATGTTGAGCGCGATCTTACTGCCTGGCTTGGAAATGGGATGCAGCGTGCAGCCTCAAAAGAGCTTTATTTGATTGGTGAGGTTGTAAAGCAGTCAGGAGATGAGAATCTTATAAAAGATTGGGAGCTGCTTACCACAAGCGACCATTTTTACTATATGTGCACAAAATGGTTTGCAGACGGCGATGTTCATAAGTATTTCAATCCGTATGACAGCCCGTACGACTCATACATTAACTTCATGAACGTGCTAAATGATATCATAATCAGACTTAAAGAAAAGGCACAAATCAATAAAATTGCTAGTGCCAAAAACACGAAATTAAAAAAGCCCTTTGAAATAAGTGAGAGGCCTTCAAGCCTTGTGCTTGACCATGTTTCATAATCAACAGATAAATAACCTTTCAGGGAAAAAAGCTCCTGTGGGAAGAAGAGGTGAAATTAATGTCAAAGAAAAAAACTGTGAAAAAGAAATCGAAAAAGACCAAGTTAAAAGTTTCAAATCCAGAAAAATTTTTCTATACAGTAGAAGGAAAAGCCATCAAAAGCCTAATAGGTCTTGCAGATGCACTTGATGATATTAGTGATGCAGTCTTCTTTCATCATGTGAATGAAGATAAGAATGACTTTGCAAACTGGGTAAAGGAAGTGTTTGAAGAGCCATCTTTGGCAAAAGAATTAGAAAAAACTACAGAACCTATGAAGACTCAGATAATAATCTTAAAACACATAGTGAAAAAAAGAGGTAAATAAAATGGAACTAACAAGAGCAGAAGACCATAACAGTTTTTATTTAGGGGATAAAAAGGTCATGGACCTAAAAGAGCTATACGATGCACTAATTGACTCTGCAAATGAGGAGACAGCAAAAAGCCATCTTACAGATACTCGAAACGATTATTCTGACTGGATTAAGGAAGTATTAAAAGATGAAGAATTGGCAGCAAATATTTCTGACAAAAAAGAGATATCTGAGATAGCGCAAGCTGTAAAGGAAAAGCTTGACAGCTTAGGCGCTGGAGACGCTTTAGAAAAGCCTCCTGTAGATGTCCAACCCGTAGCTGCAACAGAAGCACCACCAGAACAAAATGGCGAAGCTAAAAGCGCCGCTGGAGGAGAACCAGTACAGACAGAACAATCTTCAACTGAAACATCAACAGCGCCAGATTCTGCTCAGCCTTCAGATGGACCTCATGAACAAACAGAGACAGCCCAACAACCAACAGTTGAGCAGCCACAAGAACAACCTAAACAGGAAGGGGCACCGCCAGAACAACAACCCATAGAAAATCAAGGGGAACAAAGCCAGGCTCCACTGGAACAAACAAAAGAACAAAGCACTCCTCAAGAACCTGCTCAGCCCACAGAAGCAACACAGCCATCTGCAGCAGAAACTGCGCCACCAGAACAAAAACCGGCAGTGAGCACAGATGCCACACTAGGCACCCAACCACAGACAGCCACGCAAGTAGCAAAACAAGCAGGGGACGCAAGACACTTTTGTCCAAAATTCTTTGAATGCATGAAAAAAGAATTTTTGTTTGGACTGCTTATTGGGATTGTAGTTGGGATAGTTGCCGCCTTACTACTAAAAATGGGATTCTAATGATAAAACCAAAAGCAGACAAATTATTTGAAGTTTCATACGAAGTATGCAATAAGGTAGGAGGAATATACACAGTTCTATCTTCAAAAGCAGCTGTTATGATGGAAAGATACAACGACTATACAGCTATTGGACCATACTACCCAGAAAAAGCAGATATTGCAATGGAACAGATGCCAGCGCCAGACGAATACACAGATATATTTGACGCACTAAGAAATGAAGGAGTTGAATGCATATACGGTGAGTGGCTAATTGAAGGAAGGCCAAAAGTAATACTAATTGACTTTAAAAAATGCATGGATTGGCAAGACGGCATAAAAAAAGAATTATGGGACAACTTTGGAGTTGACACACTATTTGCCGCCTGGGACTATACAGAACCAATGATTTGGGCATGGTGCGTTGGAAAACTCCTGCAAAAAATTGGAGAAAAATTTGGCTCGCGAAAAATAGTAGGACACTACCATGAATGGCTTGCTGGAATAGCATTATTATATTTAAAGCTCAACAATTCAAATGTGAGATCAGTATTTACAACACACGCAACAATGCTGGGCAGGGCTATATCTGGCAGCGGAGAAGATCTTTATGCTATGCTTGAAGGCATCGATGCGCCTGCAATGGCAAAAAAATATAGGGTCGTAGACAAGTACACAACAGAAAAAGCATGCGCTCAAAACTGCGATGTTTTTACAACAGTATCAGAAACAACAGGTTATGAAGCAGAGAAAATTCTTGAAAAAAAGCCTGGTGTTCTTGTACTAAACGGTCTTGACATACAAAAATTCCCGACATTTGAAGAAACATCAGTAAAACACCAAGGCACAAGAGAAGTCATCAGGGATTTCTTGTCATACTATTTTAACCCCTACTACAATATCGACCTTGAGCAAAGCCTAAACTTTATGATAATTGGCAGGCCAGAGTTTCGAAACAAAGGCATTGATATCTATATAAAAGCACTTGGAGAGCTTAACAGGAGAATGAAAAAAGAAGAATCAAAAAAAACGATTTTCTCGTTTTTCTTTGTTCCAAACGCAACGCACGGCATAAGAACAAGCGTGCTTCAAAACAAAAACATATTTCAAGAAATCAAAAAAGATGTTGAAAACCAAAATGATACTGTAAAAACCAGGCTAATACGAGACCTTGCCTCAGGTGAAGTTCCCAAAATTGATAGCTTACTATCTAAAAACTTTTTACTCTCTATAAAAAAGCATGTGCAAAGTTTTCTAAAACAGGGAGATGTCCCCCCGTTTAGCACGCACAATCTGGTTGCTGATGGAAATGACACCATTATTCAAGCTTTTAAAAGTGAGGGTCTTTTGAATTTAGAAGAAGACAAAGTAAAAGTTATTTATTATCCAACATACATTGCCGAGTCTGATGGAATACTAAACCTCAAATACTATGAAGCAATTTCAGGCTGCCACCTAGGTGTTTTTCCAAGCTACTATGAGCCATGGGGATACACTCCTCTTGAATGCTCCGCGCTTGGCGTTCCTGCAATCACCACTGACTTTGCTGGGTTTGGCAGATTCATAAAAAAGGTATCCAAAGAAAAAGGCAAAGGAATTTATGTTCTGGAAAGATTTCAAAAAGATGAAGGAGAAGTTATTCATGAGTTTGCAGAAATACTTCACACATTTGCATCCATGAACAAAACTCAAAGGGTGAATCAAAAGATTGCTGCAAAAGAACTCTCACTTCTTGCAGACTGGACGATTCTTGTAAATAATTATATCGAAGCACACAATAAGGCAATTGACTCAGGGGGATAAGATGCCTCAAATAAGAAAAGATTATATTTTGGACAAATGGGTAATTATAGCTACTGAACGCAGCAAAAGACCCATGGAATTTTCTTCAAAGCATGATAAAGAAGTCAGCCCAAAAGAAAAATGCCCTTTTTGCCCTGGAAACGAGCACATGATACCTGGCGTGATTGAAGAGATAAAAAGAGATGACAAATGGGTTGTGAGAGCTATTTGGAACAAGTACAAAGCAGCAGCTCCAGGAGCAAACAAAGAGATAAGAACAGACAATGAGTTCTACACGTTTGGCGATAGTGTTGGCGAGCACGAAGTGGTTATTGAAACCCCTGACCACGGAAAGGAAATGGAGGATTTGGATGAATATTATATTGTAGAAATCATCAGGATGATTAACAGACGGATTAATGACAACTATAAAAAAGGGGCGGAGTACGTTGCTGTTTTTAAAAACAGGGGAGGCGAAGCTGGAGCATCGCTTTCTCATGCCCACCACCAGCTTGTTGCATACAATCTTTTGCCAACAGAAATCAGAGATGAATTTACTGCTGTTAGAAAACAGAGAAAAATCATTGGTGGATGTCCTTATTGCAAGATAATTGATTCAGAAAAAGAGAGTGAGAGAAGCGTTTTTCAAGATGAAAATTTTATTGCGTTTGCGCCTTACGCATCAAGATTTCCATTGGAGTGCTGGATTTTGCCAAAGAAATGCCATCATTCCTTAACAGAGCTTTGTGAAGAAGAGATTATTTCTCTTGCAAAGTTATTAAAATCACTGCTTGGCACCCTAAACAAGCTTAATTACCCTGCGTACAACATAGTCTATAAGATTTCAAGATCTTTTGACCATGACTTTCATTTTAGAATTGAGATACTTCCCCGGCTTGCAAAATGGGCAGGGTTTGAATACACGACTGGAACAATCATAAACACGATAACGCCAGAAAACGCTGCAAAGTTTTATCGGGGAGAAGATTAACAATAAACCATCAGTTTTATAAATCAAAAGTAAATCTAAATTATTAACTAATAGGGGAGAGGGGCAAAAAAATTAAAGCAATAATTCCGCTTGCTGGAAAAGGTACAAGACTTAGGCCGCACACATACTCAAAGCCAAAACCTTTGCTTCATGTGGCTGGAAAACCAATACTTGGACACATCATCGAGTTTTTAAGCCCTCTTAATGTAAATGAATTCTTGCTTATTGTAAGCGAGATGGAAGACCAGATAAAAGAATATATAAAAAAAAGCTATGAGTTGAAAACAACATACTTAAAACAAACAGAGCTTCTTGGAGACGGCCATGCTTTATACCTTGCAAACAACAAGATAGATGATGACGTAATTATTTGTTTTAATGACACATTATTCATTACTGACATAAAAAAAGATATAGACAACATTGGAGATGCCCAGGGCATTGTGTGGGCCTCAAAAACAGATGATCCAAAGAGATTTGGCATACTTGAGGTTGAAAACAAAATAATAAAAGGAATTGAAGAAAAACCAGATAATCCAAAGTCAGACCTTGCTATCATCGGACTTTATTATTTCAAAGACGCAAAAGTTATGTTTAGATTTTTAGAAAAAATACAAAAAGAAAAAATGACATCAAAAGGAGAGTACAGGCTTGCAGATGCCATGGCTTTAATGGTAGAAGAAGGCGTCAAATTAAAGGCAAATGTTGTTGACGCGTGGCTTGATACTGGAAAAAAAGAAAACCTTCTCAAGACAAACAAATACTTGCTTGAGCATGGCCATATAAAAAGCACCCATCAAAAGGATGATATAATCCGCCCGCCTGTTTTTATAGAGGATGATGTTGAAATTGAAAACTCAGTTATCGGACCATATGTATCTATTGCTAAAGGCTCAAAAGTAGTTGACTCACATATATCAAACTCAATTATAGGAGAAAACACAGCAATAAAAAATGCCATGTTAACAGATTCATTAATCGGAAATAATGCAAAGGTAAAATTTGAAAAAAAGGCTTTAAATATTAAACTAGATTTAGGGGATAAATCACAGGTACATCAATAAATTAAAATGGCGCGCGTAATATATGATATTCAAGAAGAAAAAATCGAAGAAGAAGTTATAGAGCCAAACTTCCTGCTCACAAACAAGAAAGGAGGGTACTTTTTAGACCATAAAGACACAAAATACAGAGGTCTTTGCACACTTGAAATGCAAAAAAAAGCCTGGGACCTTCTAAAAAGCGTTGATACATTGTCTATTAGCCAGGTTCCAAGCCTAATAAAATATCATTTGTGGGGCATTGAAAAAAAGCATGGCAAAGCAAGCGAGAAATTGTTTTTTTACAACAACTCGCTGATGTATGAAGTTGACAACTACAAAGGAAACGCATTATTGACACTTGACATAAGATACATTCATGATTTTGCAACACAAGGCCAAAAATACACTATAAGTGAAGAAAACAACTTTGTTATTGTCAAATTTAAAAAAGGCAAGGAATTTGTCCGCTACCTGGCCATAAAATCAGATGCGCCTATAAAAAAACTTAACAGATACAAAGATTACAGGTTTCGCTTTGATGAGAAAAGAAAAAGCGCTCCTTTTAGCTTTCCTATATATGAAGCATTATTGTTTCAGATTAAAGGAAACTGCCGTATATCAATTAGTGTTTCAAAAAGCAAGGAAGAGGCAATGAATGAAGCAAATTATATCTACTACAGCCATCATCACTTAAAAAGCCAAAAGGAAAAAGAATTAATCATTCTTTTTAGAAAGAAAAAAATCTCAAGAAAGATAAAAACTGCCTACAAATGCAGTATAAAAGCACTTGACGACCTGTATGTAGAAATAGACGGCCTAAAAGGTTTTTATGCTGGTCTTCCATGGTTTTTTCAGATATGGGCAAGGGATGAGGCGATTTCTCTTGGTGGATTGATTAATGAAAAAAGACATGACCTGGTAAAAAATATTCTTTTGCGCCAAACCTCAAAAATCCTTGCTGATGGAAGAACTCCAAACAAAACTCCTTTTTCAGCGCTTGGCACAGCCGATGGTGTCGGCTGGGTTTTCAAAAGTTTTGGAGACGTGTTTTACTCTCTTCAAAGAAAAAAGCAGCTCTCAAATTACTGGAATGATGGCGAAATCTCTGTAGTTACATCAAGATTAAAAGACTCTATTGAAAAAATCTTGAGATATTATGTGCGAAAAAACCTAACTATTAACAGAAAAAAAGAGACTTGGATGGATACAGATGTTGGAAATGACCCAAGAGACGGCGCGAGAATTGAAATACAGGCACTCACCCTAAACATGCTAAAAGTCGCAAAAGACCTTTGTTTGTATATCGATGACCCTGACTTTACAAGGTATGAAGCTTTGGAAAAAGAAATGAGAAAAAAAGTGAGGTCCTTGTTTTTCAATAATGGAACTTTGTATGACGGACATAATGATCCTACCATAAGACCAAATGTTTTTTTGGCATACTATATATATCCAGAACTTTTGAAAAGAAAAGAATGGAAGCAGGTTTTTAGAAACACCCTTTTTGCACTTTGGCTTAAGTGGGGCGGCGTTTCTACAATTGACAAAACAAACCCTCTATTCTTGGATGAGTACACTGGAATGGAAGACAGAAGCTATCACAGGGGTGACTCATGGTACTTTGTAAATAACATTGCTGCAATGTGTCTGCACAAAGTTGATAGGCGACTTTTTTCAAGATACATAAAAGACATAGTTAAGGCTAGCACCGAGGACATCTTAAGGCTGGGAGCAATAGGATGTGCTTCCGAACTCTCGAGTGCAAAAGAGCAAAGAGCTGAAGGTTCAATCTCTCAGGCATGGAGTTCTTCAACTTATGTTGCAATGATAAATGAGCTTTTTGGATGATGAAATTTGCAGTTATTGTTTCTAAAAAAGACCCTGCTGGGATGAATATAAAGAAGTTTCTTGATGATGTTATTGTCATTGATGATGAAACTATCTTTGCAGAAAATATTGACAAAGAAGTAGATGCAGACATCTTGATTTTTGCTACAAAACATCAGGCAAAGTCTGGGGTGGCGTCGCTTAGTGTTCATACCCCTGGGAATTGGGGAGAAGCAAAGTTTGGCGGCAAGGATGGCGAGGTTTGTGTTGCTCCTGCGAATCTTTTAAAAAAAGCGATGAAGCTGCTTGAGAATAAAAAGTTGGAAGGTTTTGAAGTAATTTTAGAATGCACCCATCACGGGCCGTTTGTTTCTAAGCCGTGCATGTTTATTGAGATTGGAAGCAGTGAAAATGAATGGATAAGAGAAGATGCTGGCAAAGTTATTGCTGATGTGATAAAGGAGATTATAAGTACTGAAGTAAAAGGTTATAAGAGTGCTGTTGGTATTGGCGGTCTTCATCACACGCCTAATTTTAAAAAAATAATATTGAAGAGTGATATCGCTATTAGTCATGTTTGCCCAAAGTACAGCTTGAAAAGTTTGGACGTGGTTAAATTAAGAAAAGCTATGGAGCGGACTGTTCCAAAGTCAGAGTTAGTAATTGTTGACTGGAAAGGGCTTGGAGAGCATAAGCAAAAAGTCGTGGATATATTGGAAGAATTAGATGTTGATTGGAAGAAAACTAAGGATTTCTAACATTATTTGGAGCAAGCGAGCCAAGCTTTGCATCAGCAATATTTGTTAAGTGATCTCCAATTTTTTCAAAGTTTTTTATAAGATCAATAAAAACAACTCCTGAGCGGATGTTGCACTTTCCTTTTTCAAGCCTTACAATGTGTGCGTTTTTGTATTTTCGCTGAAGCTCATTAATCAAATCCTCTTTTCTATGCGCTCTTTTAGCTGCAATCAAAGAATCAGTTCTTAATGTCTGCTCTATGTCTTTTATCATTGCCATGACAAGGTCATACATTATTCTCATCTCTTTCATGGCGTGCTTTGAAAAAGGCAGATCTCTGTTAATTTTTCTTTCAGTCAGTTCTACTAAGTTTTCTGCGTGGTCGCCAATTCTTTCGAGGTCGTTTACTATGTGCAAAAGTGCTGGAAGCCTTGTTGAGTCTTTTCTGTCAAGTTCCTGCTGTGTCATGCTGATAAGATAGTCTGATATCTCATTTTGAAGTTCGTCAACAGTGTCTTCCATTTCTAACACTTTGTCTTTTGATGTTATTTTCCCTTCAAAAAAATCAGTCATGGCAAGCTTTATCATTTCTTTTACAATGCCAGTCATTCTAAGCATTTCCAGCGTTGCTGACTTTATTGCAATTGATGGTGTTTTTAGGAGTTTTCTTTCCAGATGTACTGGTCCTCTTTGTTCATGCGTCTTTGCAGGCATCAACTTTTCTAAGACCTTCACAAACAAAGGAATTGCAGGCAAGAAAATTATAACATTAAGTATATTGAATGCTGTATGGGTATTTGCAACTTGGCGTGCGAGATCTGACGATGTCAAGGGTATATAAATTAAGTAAAGTGGCATCATGATAAGACCTATTATTGTTCCAAAAACATTGAACATCAGATGTGACATCGCTGTTCTCTTTGCGTGTATGTTTGATGTAATGCTTGCAAGAAGTGCTGTTGTGCATGTTCCGATATTGTCTCCCATGATTATTGGAATCGCTGCTGAAAGGTCTACTAGGCCTGTAGATGCCAGTGCGATTAAAATGCCTATTGTTGCACTGCTTGACTGTATCAAAAGTGTCATTGCAAAGCCAACAAGCACTCCTAAAAAAGGATTATGAGAAAAGGTGATGAAAGCTTCCTGAACAAATGGGTAGTTTGCTAAAAACTTGGTAGAGCCTGTCATAAGGTTAAGTCCTAGAAATAATATTCCAAATCCAAGTATTGCTTCTCCAAGGTCTCTTTTTTTGTCTGCTTTTGCAAAGAAAAACATGCCTGCACCAATTGCGATTATTGGAAGCGCATATTTTGTGAGTTTGAATGCTATTAGCTGGCCTGTTATAGTAGTACCTATGTTTGCGCCAAATATCACTGCGATTGCTTGTGCAAGCGTCATTAATCCTGCTGAGACAAATCCTACTGCCATCACGCTTGTTGCTGACGAGCTTTGGATTATGCCTGTGACTCCTGCACCAACAAGGATGCCTTTGAATCTATTTGAAATTACTTTTGAAAGAATTTCCCGCATCCTGTCTCCAGCATACTTTTGAAGACCAACACCCATAAGATGAATTCCATATATTAATAAACCAAGTCCACCCACAAGGCTAAACAATAAACTGTCTGGCATTTTCACATATTTCTGTACAAAATGTGCTTATAAAGTTTATGGTGATAAAAAAAATAAAAGAAAAAGCCTTTACTCAGGCTTTTCTTCTTCTTTAGGAACTTCTTCTGCTTCTGGTGCTTCTTCTCCTTCAATAGGCACAGCTGCTTCTTCTGGAAGCATTTCATTGATTATTGCTTGTGGAAGCTCTTCTTCTTTCATCTTTGCTTCTATTTCTTTTCTGTCTTTGTCTTTCATCTGAGCAATGATGTCTTTAGCTTTGGCTTCGTACTCTGCGCGCTTTGCCTCGATTTCTTCCTGCATCCTTATCCTATCTTCTTCTTGCTGTTTTAGTTCTTCAACTGAAAGCTCTGTTTTTCCAGACGCGAACTTCTCGTCATACATTCCTGTATCAACATCTTTTAGTGTTTCTGGAACTGGTTTTCCTTCAACCAGGATGCCCATTGACTGACATGTTCCTATGATTTCTTTGCCTTTGTCTTTTAGGGTTTTTCCTAGAAGTGATGTTTCTTTCATCTTTGCAACCTTGATGATTTGCTCGATTTTAAGGTCAGCTACTTTTTCTGTTAATGGGTTTCCTGCTCCTTTTTTAACACCTGCTTCCTGTTTGATTAGTGCTGATGCTGGCGGAGTGCCTACCTTTATTTCAAATTCTTTTGTGTCTGTGTCAATGATAACAGAAACAGGAACCTGCATTCCTGCAAGCTCTTTTGTTTTCTCGTTGATTTGGTTTACAACATCGCCAATATTAATCTTTAGGGGTCCTTTCGCCTAATATTATTAAAATGCGGGACCTAAAGGAGGCGCAGCGGTAGCTTTTCCACCCTCAATCTGTACTTTGACTGTTTCTTTAGCCATTTTTTATCACCTTATACTTGTTTATTTTCATTTTATTTTCCTCCGACATCTTTAATAAACTTAAGATGTATTTTTTAGAAGGAGTTCTACTTCCTTCTCTCCATTTTCTCACACTTCTTTTTGTGATTTTGAAATGATTAGCAATTGATTCTTGACCTCTCTTATTAATTAACTCTTTAACTATTTTTGACCATGAATAGTTATCTCTTAATTTTGAGCCTTTAATTTCAATTTCATCTTCTTTTATGTATTTTTTAAACTGCTTGTTATTTTGATTCCATAAGAATGGAAAAGAAATATTTTCAATGTTTTTATCTATTTTTTTTGCTTTTAATAATAAGTTATGAAATCCTTCAATTTCGATTTTTGCTTCGTATTTATTTATTCTCCATAAAAGAAATCGAACAATGTTTCTCAGATTAGACGAGCCAATAATTGAGAAAAACCGAATTATTTCTAATTTATCTGTTAATCTTACTTTAAATTGACCGTCATTTGAAGTAATTATTTTGTGTTTAATATTTAATTTTTTCAAAGCTAGTGAAATATCATTAACAAGGTTTACAGATTTTTCTGAGAATCTTCCAAGCATTAGCTCTAAGGAACCATTTAGATAACCAAAGTATCCATCTGTATCAAACAATCCTCTCAGTACTGCACAGAGATATTTATTATTTTTAAAAAATAAAGAAGGAATTTTGATATTGTTTTCAAATTTGCTTCCAGAAGGAAGCCCGATACTTTTCAAGTACCTCATAAAACTTATATTTCCAAATGAGATTCGTTTTTCACTTTCAAAATAAACTTTATTTCCTAAGATAGATTGAATTAATGCTATTACTCTTCTATCAATATAGTTAACATCTTTTTTAGGATCAAATGAGATCCTAATAGTCCCATCACTTCTAATTTCACCATCACCAAGAATTATTCCTATTAATTCTGCTAGTTTTTCTGAAAGCTTTAAGTTTAATTCTGATTTGATTCTTCTGGTTTTATATTCATTAGAATAATTAGTTCCTTTATTTATCAATTCATTAATATTATAATTTTTTAATATTAGATAGTTTACGATTTTTTCTTTAGATTCTTTATTTGGAAATCTTTGCAATGCTTCAAATCTGCTTACTGAATTTCTTGATAATTTTAACTCTTTTGCAAGAGTTGTTTGACTGTAATTATTTTTTTTCCTAATACCAATTAGTATTTTTTGCCAATCTTTTGGTTGAATTATTTTTTTCATCTTAAATCGCTAACTTTTCTTTGAAACAATATAAAAGACTTATTTATAAATGTCACGACCACAAATGTCCAGTGAGAAAGTCTTAATTTAATTGTTGAAACTAAACTAAATTTAAGATGATAGAATCCATCATATTGATTAACACTATTACTTAATTTAATATTATTTAGGCTTTTCTTAGCCATTTTATCTATCTCCCGCTTATTTGCGTTGGATGCCTATTCAGTCACACAGACCTTTAAGCTACCAGTTTATGCTTAGAAAAATGATTTTGTTTATAAAAGTAACGTATGATAATATGAATAAGATAAAATATATTAAAAGTTAAAAAATGAGAATTATAATATTTTTAAGCTTTATAGAAAGATTTATATATTATTTAAGTATTTAAATGTTAATAAGCGTGTTTAGGAGGTTTAAAAAATGGTTGAATGGTATAGTAATCCCAGATTTTCAGGTAATGAATTAATAACAATTCACAAAGCGGGTAGAATTTCTTTTAATGTGAACTTTGTTAAAAAGTTTAATCTTAGGGAAAATAAGTTTTGTTATTTGTCTGCTCCAGAGAATGATAGAAATTTCATAAAAATAAATTTCGCATTTACAAAAGATACTGCTTTAATGCCTGATGTAAATCCTTTCAAATTAAATCTGCATCCAAAATCAGATAGATTTCAAATAACTCCAAAAAGTTGGTTTGATCAATATCATCTAAAACCTGAAAATATTGAAGGGGAATGGGTACCTATAGAAAAATCAGACCAAAGAATTGGACGATATTTTCAAATCAATGTTGAAAGGAAATGAAAAGCTTCCCTATTGAGCTAATAAATGTGATTCCAAAAAAAAGTGGCATATATAGATTATATGATAAAAATAAAATCTTAATATATATTGGGAGGTCCTTATCATTAGCAAGAAGATTAAGTGAACATTCTTTTTCTAAAGAGTTTTCATATTTTACTATTGAACCAGTTGATGTTGGATTAGCAATACTGGAAAAAAAGTATTTAGAAGATTATAGAAATATGTATAATGGTAATTTGCCTATGTTAAATATGCAATTAGGATAAAGTAGAATTACCGCATTCCAAAACCTATTTAAACAATATAAAAAAAAGTATTTAACATGATTATAACAATTAGTGGTGCTCTTGGAGCTGGGAAGTCAACAGTGGCAAAGTTTGTTGCAGACAGTTTGAAGATTAGACATCATTCAACAGGGGACTTGATGAGAGACATAGCACTTGAGCATGATATGAATTTAAACCAACTTTCAAAAATTGCAGAAAAAGAAGACTGGGTTGACAAAGAGCTTGATGAAAAACAAGCGCGGTTAGGAACAACAGAAGAAAACTTTGTAATAGACGCGAGACTTGGATGGCATTTTATACCAAACTCAATAAAAGTGTATCTTGATGTTAGTAATGTGATTGCAGCAAAAAGAATATGGAACGATAAAGAAAACAGAGAAGATGAAGATTTTAAGGATTTTGACGACCTGCTAAAAAAAGTGGAAGAAAGAAAACGCTCTGAGATTAAAAGATACAAAGAATACTATAAACTCAACCATCATGACAAATCAAACTATGACTTAGTAATTGATACAACAAATAAATCTGCAAAAGAAGTAGCACAAGAAATTGTAGACTTTGCAGAGAAAAACTAACCGTAACGTTTATAAATCAAACCAAAATACTTTTTTCTATATTTCTACCATTATTAAATTCGAGGTAGATGTAAGAAGAAAAATGGGAAAGATAAAGACAGGTGACTTTGTAGAAGTTGACTACACGGGAACAATTGAAGAGACAGGACAGGTATTTGACACAACTAGCGAAGAAGTGGCAAAAAAAGAGAAAATCCACAATCCAAACGCTGATTATGGACATATAATTATATGCATAGGTCAAAACCAAATACTTCCTGGAATAGACAAAGAATTAATCAGTAAAGATGAAGGAAAAGAGTTTGTACTCAACCTAAAAGCAGAAGACGCTTTTGGAAAGAAAAATGCACAGTTAATCAGACTTGTGCCTGCAAATGTTTTCAAAAAGCAGGGGATCCAAGTCTTTGTCGGTCTTGAAGTTCAAATCGACAACTTACCAGGCATTGTCAGAAGCGTTAGTGGAGGAAGAGTCCTTGTAGATTTCAACCATCCACTTAGTGGAAAAGACTTGATATATGAAATAACTGCAGGCAAAAAAGTCACAGATATAAAAAAACAGGTAGAATCATACCTGCAACTAACATTTGGCACAAAAGCTCCAAAAGTAACAGTTAAAGAAAGCAAGGTAATAATTGAAATGGACATTCCACCGCAGGTAAACATGACTGTTATAAACAAACTAAAAGAGATCATTCCAACAATCAAAACAATCGATTTTGTAAGCAAAAAGACTACTGAGAAAAAGTAAAAAAGTTTAAATACTACGACTAACTCAAATATTTATACGATTTGGGTGAGGTAGGCAACATGGATACAATGATTAAAGACGTTGAACAAAGAGGAGCAGAGAATTCTGGCTCAATTGACATACAAACAGCTGGACCAAGAAACGTTCTAGATGAAGAACTGGAAGAATTGTTAAAAAAGCAAAAAGCAACAATTAAAGTCGTTGGTACCGGCGGCGGTGGAAACAACACAATAAACAGGATTTCAGAGGTTGGAATCTTTGGAGCAGAAACAGTCGGACTTAACACTGACGCACAAGACTTGCTTTACACTACTGCTGACAAAAAGATTCTTCTTGGAAAAGATATAACACAAGGACTTGGAGCAGGCTCTATTCCAAAAATAGGGGAAGATGCTGCAAGAGAATCTGAAGGAGACATTAAAAAAGCTTTGTCTGGCGCTGACATGGTCTTTATAACTTGCGGTCTTGGCGGAGGAACAGGTACAGGCAGCGCACCAGTAGTTGCCGAAGTTTCCAAAAAGCTCGGCGCGCTCACAGTTGCAATCGTCACAACTCCGTTTGAAATGGAAGGTCAAAGAAGGTATGAAAATGCTATGCTTGGCCTTGAAAAGCTTGAATCACTTGTAGACACCCTAATCGTAATCCCAAATGATAAATTATTAGAACTCGCACCGGATTTGCCGCTTCACACAGCATTTAAGGTTGCTGATGAGATACTAACAAACGCAGTCAAAGGAATCGCAGAGCTTGTAACAAAAGCAGGACTTGTAAACCTGGACTTTGCAGACATCAGAGCAGTCATGGGCAACGGCGGAGTCGCACTTATAGGTGTTGGGGAATCAGACACTGAAAACAGGGCTGTTGAAGCCGTTGAAAAAGCTATTCAAAACCCCTTGCTTGATGTTGACATCGAAGGCGCTAACGGCGCATTGATTAATGTTTCTGGCGGGACTGACATGACACTTGATGAGGCAAGAAATGTTGTTGAGACAATCAGTGAAAAACTTGATCCAGACGCAAGGATTATTTGGGGAGCGCAAATCTCAGAAGACCTCGAAGGCTCAATTAGAACAATGCTAATAGTAACAGGGGTTAAAAGCAGCCAGATATTTGGCGGGCTAAAGACTCATTCAAACATTAGAAAACACGAGATTGAAAACGAGCTAGGAATAGAATTTGTAGATTGATTAATATGGGTAGATTTAAAGAATTTGTCGGGGAATGCAGAAGAGTGCTTAGAGTCACAAAAAAGCCTGATGCTTTTGAGTTCAAGACGATTGTCAAAGTATCAGGTCTTGGCATCTTAGTAATTGGACTTATTGGATTTATACTTACAATTGGAAAGGAGTTATTGTTTTAGGGGGAAGTAAGAATGGAAGAGGATAAAAAGGGTATATCAACAAAGATTTTTGCGCTTCGAACAACTGCTAACAGAGAAGATCAGGTGCTTGGCTTTCTTACAAGCAATATCGAAAAGAAAAAAATGCCTGTGTATAGTGTTATTAAGCCGCATGGTATGAGGGGATACATCTTTTTAGAAGCTGACAACAGAGTCGAGGCTGAACAAGCAGCGTTTGGGATTCCATATGCTAGAGGAATCTTGCCAAAAGAAGTTGAATACAACGAGATTGAGCACATGCTTGAACAGGTCAAAAGAGACGTGAACATTCAAAAAAATGATATTGCAGAAATTATTAGTGGGCCATTCAAGCGGGAGAAGGCAAAGATTACTCGTGTTGACCAGCTAAAAGAGGAAGTTGTTTTAGAGCTTCTAGAAGCTGCAGTTCCTATCCCAATCACCCTAAAAATTGACGCAGTAAAAGTAATCAGGCGTGAAGACGAAGAACCTGAGGACGAAGACGAATTTTAAATTTTTTCTAAATATTTTTTTACTTTTTTATTCATTGTTGGTTTAGCATTTTGTCCAAGCTTGTAATAATGTTTTTTTACTGTGTTTCCCCATGAAAAATGTCCTTTTTCATCTTTTGATTCTACAACTTCAAACTCTTCTAAAGAAACCCCTTTTTTTAGATGATAGTATACAACTTCTGATGAAACAGAATCAAATATTTGTTTGTAAATCTTATGTATCTGATACCCATATCCTTTTTTTAGAAAATAGAGTATGTCTACAATGTTTTGTCTTACCCTTGAATAAACAGGTCTGCCTCTAGCTGCCATATTTTTTGAGAATTAGAGAGAATATAAAAATATTATCTAAATACCGGATTTATTATGAAACAAATATTCGTTTTATCAAAAGAAAATTTAGAGCTATCTAAACAAGAAGTCTTAAGATTATGTGATACTGATGATTTTAAGTTAGTTGATAATTTGTTAATAATTGATACTGACAAGGATTATTCTAATAGACTTGCTTATACTAATGAAATTTATGAGTTTTTGTTTGAAAAAACAAAAGATTTGGAAGAGTCTATGAATGAATTTGACTGGAAAAGCGTGTATAAAAATTCATTTTCATTAAAAGCAGACAATTTTGACGTGAAAAAGCTTTCTTCAATAATCTGGAACAATCTAAAAAATCCAAAGGTTGATTTGAAAAACGCGAAGACAAAGATAAAAATATTCAAAACTAAAGATAAAATAATTTGCGGCAGATTAATCTTTGAAAACAAAAAAGACTTTCTTAATAGAAAAGCTCATCTTCGCCCAGAGCTTCACCCAACCTCACTTGACCCAAGACTTGCACGTGCCTGCATTAACCTCACTGGGAAAATAAAAGGAAAGCTTTTGGATCCTTTCTGCGGTTCTGGTGGAATCTTAATTGAAGCAGGAGTTATGGGTTTTGATATTGTTGGATATGACATAGAAGCTGCTAATCTTAGGCGCTGCCAGATTAACCTAGAACATTACAAAATAAAAAGATATGATTTAAACTTTGAGGATGCAATAAATATCAAAGGCGAGTTTGACTGCATTGTAACCGACCTTCCTTACGGAAAAAGTTCAAAAGCAGATAAAAACCTAGAAACTCTTTACAAAGAATTTTTAGAAAAAGCATACATTGTCACAAACACATCTGTAGTAATATTTCCAGACTTCATAAATTACAAAAAGCTCCTTGGGAAATGGAAAACAAAACTAGAATTCACCCATTATATTCATAAGAGTCTTACTAAGAAGATTGTTTTATTAGAGAAATGATTATTGATATGATTTTATTATAGTTTTTTTTAATCCATGATTTCTGTCAAGCATATTTTCATAAGACCTATACTGTTCTCTAAACATTCTTAATCTTTCTTCAAAATTTCTTGGTGCTTTTATTTTCTTTAGACTATTTCTTGGAATTGGCTGATTTGCTTTTTCGCTTCTACCTGCATGTTTTCCTAAGCCATAAAAATGATAACCTGGAGCTGCCTGTTTTATCAAAACCTTCATTTCATAATTAATCAAGCATTTCATGCCTCCTTCGTGTAGAACAATGTTGTCAAGTTTCATCATTTTAAAGTAAAAATTTTATTTATATTTATATTTTTCTGTAAACTCACTCTGTCCCAAACCTGTCAAAAGGAGATTCGTCTTTTTCTTCTTCTTGCTCATCATCCTCTTCTTGGTCATCGTCGCCAGACTTAAATGATGAGAAAATAGAGTCATCACTTTCTTCTTCAGGTTCTGATTTATCTGCACTATCAGTTTCGCTGCTTTGTTCTTCTTGTGCAGGACTTTCTTCAAATTCTTCGCCTTCTTCTAAAAAAGGTTTGGGCTCTGGTTCGTCTCTTATCTTAAAGTCGTCGTCAGTCTTGTCTTCTTCAAAAAAGGTTAAATCTATTTTATCCTCTTGAGGCACTTCTTGTTTTTCTACTTCAACCCTGGGTTCTTCTTCCTCATCAAAGCTTACTTTTTCATCCTTTTCTAAAGGCGCCTGTAAATCTGTAACTTCATCTGAAAGAGTTTCAAGGTAGTCCTCTTTTGGAGCAACTATTTCAACATCTGAGTCTGCCACTTCTTCTGTTTTTTCTGTGTCAAACTCTTGAATTTTTACATCCTCTGGCTCTTCAACTGAAATTTTCCCGCTAACCTTCTTTGACTGCAAAACAAAGAACTCTTCGCCTTTAATAGCGATCTCAACTCTTTGCTCAGAGTCAAAAAGCGTTGCGATTTTCTTAGTAAGCCTCGCAACCTCTCTTACTTCAATATCGTTAAGCTTTTGTTTTTTCCCAGAATCCTTTAAAAGAATAGATATTGTCTTTTTAGTCTCAGGATCAAGAACGCGTTTTTTGGACTGCTCAGCCACTAACATATCTTTAATATCCAAATTCTTTTTATCAACAGTATATACATCAAATACTGTGTCTCTAAGCGTAAATCCTTCTCCAAGACCAAATATTGCCTCGATAAAAAGAACTGAAGAGTCATTATTGTTTGGATTGTATGAAAATGACTGGACTGATTTTTGAGCGTCAACCATTTTTTGCACAACTATTGCCATCCCATCCAGATTCTTGTTTGCCTCTATGTTTTGTGCTGTGAACTGCGCTGCATAGCAGACTTTTATTGCTTTTATCAGCCTTTCTTTTCCTTCAATATTTAAAAAAGTAAGCTGTGACAACCCTTCAATTTTCTTCTCTTTAACATAGCTTGACCTTACACTAACATTTGCCTCTTTTGTCTCTTCGATGAGGTTGTCTGCGCCTTTTGAGTCAAACCACAATGCCTCGTAAGCTTCGAGTATCTCTTCTGAGATTTCAACTGGCATCTTTGCCTCGACAATTACCTTTTGGATTTGGTTGGCAACTTTTTGAGTGTTTTTAAAGTCCAGTTTTTGAAGCGCTGTCTCTATTTTTTTCTTAAGCTTTGCTTTTTGTAAGAAATCTATGTATGCTTTTGTAGATATAACAAATCCTGGCGGAACCTTTACGTGTGGAGAAAGCGATGCGATGTTAACCCCTTTGACACCTACTTTGTCCACATCGTTTGCTGTGATTTCTCTAAAATAATGGATGTATGCCATTTAAGCTTCTTTACTCTTGGATGGTATTTAAAGTTTTCTACGAAACTCATTTAATTAAAAAGATATTACCCCCTCCTTATGGAAAGCAACATCGGACTTTTAAATTACTGGGAAAAAACAGGGATGATTACAGATAAAAGACTCTTAGATGCTTTTGAAAAGACAAGAAGAGAAGATTTCATACTAAAAGAATATGAAAATGAAGCTTACGGAGATTATCCTCTTCCAATTGGACATGAGCAGACTATTTCTCAGCCTACAACCGTGATGCTGATGCTAAAATTCTTGGAAGCTAAACCAAATCACAAAGTCTTGGAAATAGGGGCAGGCTCAGGCTACAACGCTGCAATACTTTCAAGGCTTTGCAAAAAGGTTTACTGTGTTGAAAGAATAAAAGAACTGGCAGATTTTGCAAAGTCAAACCTAAAAAAAGCGAAAATAGAAAACGTCGAAGTAATCCACGCCGACGGCTCAAAAGGATACAAAGAAAAAGCGCCATATGATAAAATCATGATTACAGCAGCAGTACCTCAAATTCCACAGCCATT
>JAAOYE010000076.1 GCA_018221175.1 Candidatus Woesearchaeota archaeon | reverse complement strand
TTTCATGGTGGAGGAATCCTCTCCACCCCCTTCTTGATATAATCAAGAAGGGTCATCCTTAAAAAAGATTTGGGACAAATCCTGACAATTTAAAAGTGAAAACATTTGTTTACTATTTTAATATAGAATTACAAAGTTTTAAGCATGTTAAAAATATATCCTTGCATTTATCTATAGCTGATTTTGCTGTATCAAAGTCCATTTTGCTTCCATAATAAGTAAGAGAATTTCTTTTGTACCTTATATCATCAAATACCCTAAATAGATCTTCTCTTTTTAAGACATCTCTTAAATAATATCCTATGCAAACATGATTTAATACATTATAACCTCTACTAATAACCAAAGCTTGCAAAACTTCCAAGACTGATGTGTAATAATCTTCAAAAACAAAGTTACAGTTTTTTTCATTAATCTCATCTATCAAACTTATTCTGTCTTTTGCAGTTTCTATTAATGACTTTGCCCGTTGAATATCCTGAGATACCTTTTTTGCAGAATTATTTCTTAAACAATCATCCCAGGATGCATCTTTCACTTGAATACCTCCAAATAATTATTCAATATCACACCATTTATTATATTATTTGCTAAATGTTTGTTTTTTACATCCTTTATGGATTTATATCTAAAAGTCTGTATTTTCCTTTTTAACTTTTTCTCATAACTATCAAGATTAATTTTCTTACTAGATGGCGTTTCTAAATAAATATCTACATCGCTTTCTTCTGTGTCCTCTCCTTTAGAATACGAACCAAAAACAATAACAACTGGATTGCTTAACTCTTTTTTTAAATAATCAACCAACCCAGATATATAAAGCTGTTTTATGTTAAAAAGCTTTTTTTCAAGTAAATAAACATCATTTGTCCTGTTAGATGTGTAAAAAACAACGTCACCCATTCTTATCTTCATTAATATCTTTTCTTCTTCTAATTCTTTGCAATATCTAATAACTGAGGGTAAAGGGAGTTTTAATGTTCTTTCAATTTCCCTTACTCTAAGTTTATACGTAGGGTTAAGAAAAAAGTGTTCCATTATCCTACTTTTGATATTTTTTCTTATCATTTGATATTAAATATTATCAATTGATATTTAAAGTTATCGGTTTTCTAAGAGTATATTCTGGTTTTGTAGTCTTTTTAACTTAAAATATTAGACAGATTTTAATAATGAATGACACCCATACAAACAAACCATTTAATTCTAAAAATAAATGGTAAGATTTATTCACGCGCGTCGTACAACCTGTCAAAATACTTTTTCTTTATCAAGGTATATTCACGGAGCCTTTGAAGCGTTTTTTCCAAGTCAAGAAGAATCCATGAATCACCAAGTTTTTTCTGATTAATAGCATTATCAACTATATAATCCCAGTCGATTTTTCTTTCCTTTTCAATTATAGTTAATATGTCATCAAAATCTTTTTCTCGCTCAGTAACAGACTTTAACAGGATAATATCCTCTTTTGACATCACATATATTATTAAGTTTTCACCAAAATCATGTCTTGCATAAAATCTTTTTTTCATATTTTCTGTTAATATTGTCTGAAATATTCTTTCTGAGAAAAGGTCGAATCTTTCATCCCCTCTTGAAAACATTAACGGCTTGTTTGGGGACTGTGTTTTTTCATCAATATACACTCCTATAACTGATTTTCTTTCATAGTTTAATGAAAGAATCACTTCAACGAATGCTTTTCTTTGCTCATCAGATTCAAAAACCATGTCGATATCTTTTGTAGCATTCTTGTACCCATAATACATCATTGCAGTGCCGCCAAACACATAAGCGATTATGGGATTTTTTAGTTTTGCACCTATCAATTTAAATAAATCATTTTGAGACTGTATATCAATCATGTATACACCCCTAAATCTTTTTTATTGAATGGGATATTCACACCCCAAATATTTTCAATGTCTTTAAAATCATTTGATGATCTGGAAAAATTATTTTTGTCATTTGAGTTTAACATTAATTGTCTTGTCTTTTTAGGCATTCTTTTCACCTTTGTAAATTGTCTTGCAATATCATATAATGCCCCTACTTGTTTTCTCATATTATTTTCTTTAGCAAGAGTATAGAGTAAAGACCAGTTTGTGACATGATTAAACAATTTTAATAAGTTTACCAGCACCCTTATATCTTCCAGTTTTATCAAATCAATAATCGCATGTTCAACTTTATAATTAAAGTGAGGCTCATGAATAAAATGAGGATAAATTTTCTCATTTGAATACTTATTTAGTATTTCAAACATGCCTTCTTTCTTTTTTCTTATAATCTTAGTAGAAAATGTATAAATCCGTTTTTGTTTTCCACCGCCTGATGTTGTCACATAACCTTGTTTTTTTAGTGAACTTATAAAATTGATAGTACTTTGCCTAGTAAATCCTAAAGCATCTTGAACTGTTTGTACAGTTTGTTTGCCTTCCAGCTTTTTCAAAGTTTCTAAATCCACCATATAAGATTATCCATAATAACCAATATATAAAGTTTACTATTTTTATGTTATCTAAAATCTCATTTAATATAAAAAACTAATCACCAATACCTTCTTATCAAGTTGTTTGCGGCGAGTTCTGACCAGCCGTGGCTTATCAACTCGTGCTTTGCTATTTCCTTGTTTATTTTCTTTCGTTTCTCAAATATGAAAAACCTCTTTATCTTCTCTTCGACTTGTATTGCCCTAATCACAGCTTCATGCACTATTTCCTTTGGCCAGCCTTTATCCTCCAGCTGATGCCTGGCTAAGGATAAGTCGCCAATTTTTTCTATGTAAGGAACAAGCGCCCTCATGGCTTTTGCATTCTTATCATGCTCTTTGATTTTAGTTTTGCCCCATCTATCCACAACAATTATCAAATAAGCAACGAATCCCATCACATAAAACATGACTATTATCCCAAAAAACAAGGCAAACACTCCCCCTATCAAATACTTTTTTGCGGTAAACATGGCGGGAATAGCGTTTGTAAAGAAGTCTGACCAGCTAACTATATATGAGTAAACATAGCCAAGAAAAAAGACTTGTGAAAACGCAACTCCAAGTATCAAGAACAATTTGTTCAGTCTTTTGCTAAACGATAACAAAAGCACCATCCAGCCAATTCCAATCGCGACGTAAAGTGCTGTGTCAAAGCTTTGAATTATATCAAAAATATTCAGCAATAAAAGGTCTATTCCAACAATTTCTTTTCCAAGTATCGGCTCTAGTCTAAAGAGCGGCACTTGAAAGAACATTACAAGACCTGATATAAAAGCGCCATTAAGCAGCCAGTGCGGCGTTACTTTGTGACCTGTTTCAAGGTCATACCAGATTATTGCCGGCAATACTAAAAACATT
>JAAOYE010000008.1 GCA_018221175.1 Candidatus Woesearchaeota archaeon | reverse complement strand
TCAGCCTGATATCGCACGCCCATGGAGTCATGGATAATCACAATAGAAAACGCTAGCGCAATAACAAAAAGTGTTCCAACACCCTCAAAAAAAAGCACTCCAAGAGTCATGCCAACAACTGCAGCTGTGTGCGTTGAGGGCATACCGCCGCTCCTGTAAATCGCTGAGAGATTAGGATTCTTTTCTGATGCCAGTACTATAGATATCTTTGTCAAAACTGACACTAAAAATGAGAAAAACATAGAAAGAAATACTTTGTTAGTAAAAACTTCTACAAAAAACTGTCCTATCACGCCCATATTGTTTGTAAATTTAAAGTGATATATAAATTTTCGCAAAGCTTAAAAATAACGACTATTTCTATCTGCCATGGCGGAGATAAAGATTGCTACTCTTGGTTCTCACAGTGCTCTGCAAATATTAAAAGGCGCAAAAGAAGAAGGCTTTGAAACTATCGTGGTTTGCAGAAAACACCAGGTAAAGCCCTACAAGATGTTTGGCGTTGCAGACAAGATAATTGAAATAAACAATTTCTCAGACTTTTGGAAAACAGAAAAACAATTAATCGATGAAAACGCTGTTTTAGTGCCGCATGGAACACTAGCAGCATACACAGACGTGGATGAGATCAAAAAATCAAAGCTAATGTACTTTGGCTCAAAAGATATCCTTAAATGGGAAGTTTCAAGAACAAAGCAGCAGCACTGGCTAAAAAAAGCAGGCCTTAGACAGCCAAAAATATTCAAAAGACCAGAAGATATAGACAGAAGCGTGATAGTAAAATTTTACGGAGCAGAAGGGGGTAAAGGATACTTTTTGGCAAACTCAAAAGAAGACTTTGACAAAAAAATTCAGGCGCATAAAGGAAAAAGATACATATTACAAGAGTACATTATTGGCGTTCCTGTATACAACCACTACTTCCAGTCGCCAATGCTTGACAGGCTTGAACTGATGGGATTTGACAAAAGGTATGAAAGCAACGTAGACTCGCTTGGCAGAATCTCAGCGCGTGACCAGATAGCACTAAAATCTGTTGATCCAAGCTATGTAATCACAGGGAACATACCTTTGGTTGTCAGAGAATCATTCTTGTCAGAAGCAATAGATATTGGCGAAAACATAGTAAAATCATCACAAAAACTGGCAAAACGAGGAATGTTTGGCCCGTTTTGTGCAGAAACTATCATAACGCCAGAAAAAGAAATCTTCACATTTGAAGTCTCTGCAAGAATCGTTGCAGGGACAAACCCATACATTCCCACGTCGCCGTACTCATACATGCTTTGGGACGAACAGATGAGTACAGGAAAAAGGATAGCAAGAGAAATAAAGCTTGCAATAGAAAACAACGAGCTAAACAAGGTGCTTGGATGAACCTAAAAAAAATAATTAAGGGATACGACAAAAAAAACATAACAATCGGCGTGCTTGGAGGCCACTCCGCACTAGATGTTAGTCTTGGCGCAAAAAAACACGGCTTTAGAACGTTATGCATTGTAAGAAAAGACAGGCAAAAAACTTACGCTAAATACTACAAATCAAAATACGGCAAAGGAGTAATAGACGAAGTAATCATTGTTGACAAGTACTCAGATGTATTAAAGCCACAAATCCAAAAAAAGCTAAGGGCGCTAAACACAATTTTTATTCATAACAGATATTTTTGGGTTTATTTTGACGACTTCAAAAAAGTCGAGGAAAAATTTGAAGTCCCTATTTATGGAACAAGAAGCATGCTAAAGCTTGAAGAAAGAGGCATTCCAAAAAACCAATACAACCTCATGCAAAAGGCAGGGATAAGATACCCAAAAATCTTCAAAAAGCCAAAAGAAATAGACAGGCTTGCAATTGTTAAAGTCAATGAGGCAATGAGAGGGTATGAACGGGCGTTTTTCTTTGCAATAGACGGCCAGGACTTTTTGTCAAAAGCAAACGAGCTCATTTTAAAAAAAGCTGTGACTAATAAAAGCCTCGCAACTGCAGTGATTGAAGAATACATAATTGGCGCCCAGGTAAACTTTAATTTTTTCTATTCGCCATTAACAGATGAACTTGAGCTTATGGGAACAGACACAAGGCGCCAGACAAACCTCGATGGCATGCTTAGGCTTCCTGCAGAACAGCAATTGCAGGCAATGGAATACGTAAAGCCAACTTTTATTGAGACTGGCCACGCAGCAGTAACAGTTAAAGAGTCAATTCTTGAAAAAATCTTTGAGCTTGGAGAAAAGTTTGTAAAAACCTGCAAAAAAGAGCATCCGCCGGGAATAATCGGCCCTTTTGCTTTGCAGGGGGCAATCGCGTCTGAGCACGGAAAAGAAGAGCCAATCATTTTTGACGTTTCGCTTCGAATCCCTGGCTCGCCTGGCACAATGTTCACACCTTACAGTGCTTATCTCCACAGAAAGCCAATCAGTTACGGTGACAGAATCGCCATGGAGATAAGAAGAGCAATAGACACAGACAGACTCGATGAGATATTGACCTAGCCATAAGATAAATTATTTAAACAACACCTAATCTTTTATTTGCTATGATATGCGTACTTGCACTCGTTGTCTTTGGCATTCTGGGAATATTTAGCATTAGATACAGGGTTATAGCAAAGGAAGCACTTGACTGTGTGTTTAGAAGAGTAACACTTAGAAAATGCGAGTCAGGCCTTGACAAAAGGCTAAAAGCGCAAATCACAGGAAAATTAATGCGAAAAAACAAGAAGCTTGGAAAAATAATCTACAAAAATTTTGAAATAATCTCATGGTTTTTCACAATCCTTTTAATCCTTAGCATTATAGGAGCTACAAACGGAGTCTACAACTTTGTGGCATACGGCAACTGCAACGGCAAAGGCTCAGAGGAATTTTGCATATTTGACCCTCTTGGAACAGGAACAAGAGGGCACAATGTTACAGAAGCCTGTTCTATATCTGGAGATGTCCATGACCTGCCTCTTCTTAAACCATACATCCACTCATCTCCGATATACGGGGCTCTTGATTCAGAAGTTGTCATAGTCGAATTTGGCTGCTACAGCTGCCCCTACACCCGCGAAGCAGAACCAGTGATGAAGCAAATAAGAGAAGAATACAAAGACAGATACGTGTTTGTTTTCAAGCATTTTCCTATAGAAACACATAACCAAAGCTATGAGTCTGCAATAGCAGCAGAATGCGCAAGAAAGCAGGGGATGTTTTGGGAGTACCATGAGGCACTGTTTGCCCACGGCCCGCGCCACAGCGATCAGGATATATTGCAAATAGCACAAACACTGCAGCTAAACATAGATGATTTCACTCAGTGCTACAACAATCAAGAAACAAAAGACCTGGTTGATGCTGACATACAAGAAGGAAGAAGAGTTGGTATCTACGGAACGCCAACAGTGTTTGTAAATGATGACTACTTGGTTGGGCCGCAAAGCTTTAGAAAATACAAAAGCCTAATTAGAAAGAAGGGTTGATTATCCATAATATGTGGCGGCCTTATTATTCCATTACCCATGTTTTCTACGATGGTGTCCATAATTCCTATTTAAGAATTACTATTAACAAGTATTGTTACTTGTCTTTACGGTGTGAATGAAGAGTTTTCCCTATTATCCTGTCAAAAAGCCCCTTCCTTGGATTTTTAACATAAAAATAACCAATTGCTGAAATCACAATAGCACCAAATGTGTCAAAAATTAAATCCCACATTGTGTCAACAAGCCCGGATTTTTGCATGTTAAAGCCAAAAAACGAATCCATGCCAAACTCAAAAATCTCCCATACAGTTCCCAAAGATATGGCAAAAGTAACTGCAAAAAGAGAAAAAACCCAGGGGTTTGCCTTAACTTTTTGCGTGAAAAAGAAGATGTAGGCAATGATGAAACCCATTAAACCCAAAATCATGCTTGACGCATAATGCAAAAAAATATCCCACCACCAAAACGCACGGTAAAAGCTGTTAACCTCACCTAAAACAAAATGAAGCCACAGTATCACAGTCGTTACAAAATCAAACTCTGTTGGCAGATTAATCTTGATGTTTCTGTCAATAATAGAGGGCACAAATGTTAAAAACAAAACAAACGCACTAGAAAACGCCAAGAAAAACTCAGCCTTGATAATGCTGGTAATAAAAAGACCTAATAAAAAGAATTTTAAAAGAGTTGATATAAATAACTCGATCTTATCAAGCTTATCAAGCTTTCTTTTTCTTTTCCTGCTCATTTTTCAGGGATAATTATCCAGGCAAACAAGTATATCAAGACGCCAAAAACAATGCCTGTAAAAATTGTAAGTGTCACCCAGATAAGCCTGATAAGCGTCGGGTCGACATCCATGTATTCGCCAAGCCCTCCGCAGACTCCAGCAATCATCCTGTTTTTCTTGGAGCGATATAATCTTTTTGCCATTTTTTAAAGCAGTTTGCTAATCAATATGAGCAGGGTAATCACAATCCCTATTAAAACTATCGATATTAATATTCCTTCGATCTTTACAGGAATGCCAAGAGGTATTATCGACCTCTCCTTTTTGTAAAACCATTTGTTCCAGTTGCTGTAAAAAATAAGTCTTGCCAAAAAGACAGGGACAAAAACCGACAAAAGCACAAGTGTTACTCGAAGTATTTGAGATCCCATTTTACATCAGCAATGTTTGCTTTGCCCGGTAGTTATAATGTGCGCCAACAGCAAGAGGCACAAGGATGTCTTTTTTTATAGATTCTTTTTTCACAAGACTGCGCTCACTAAGAGCAATTTTTCCTGCAAAAAGCGGGCGGATATCCCCTCCCTCCTGCATGAATTTTCTAATCATCTGAAACCCTTCAAAATAAACATGGTCCTTGATGTATCCTCCAGGCAAAGACGTGTCAACCATGCCTCTTTTTGCTCTTTTTGTGATGATGTACGCATTATGCTTTGATAAATTGTATTTTTTGTGAAGCGCATTAAAAATATGATAAAATGATTTTGAAAGCGACATGTCAGCAGCAATAATCCTGGCGCAAAAAAACTTGAATCGCTGCTCGCTGTAATTTCCAGTTAGCTGCTCCATCATAATAGCAAGGCCTTCCTCTGTTCTTAGATAATCTCCTGTTCCAAGATAAAACAAAGGATTTTTCTGCCTGTATCCATTAACAGCCCTTAAGATGTGCACAGCTATTTCATGAGATATTAAGTTGTTTACTTCATGAAATGAGTATTTTCTGTCTTTGATAAACAAAATCTTTTTTGACGGATCAACACTGGCCTTTGCTATCATCTTCTTTTTAATAACAACCTTCCAGTCGCGTATTCCAAAACCGCTTAAGTATTCCATAAAGCTAGTCTTGGCCTCTTTTGCAACAAGAATCCTTTTTTGCATACGTCCTTTTTTCTTTGGAATCAATTCTTTGGCAAGCGCCACCATGTCAGAATCTGGCTTCCCATTAGTGTACACCTGGTTCTCATCGCCACCAATAGAATCAATGAAATCAATATGCAACAAAAGTTTTCTAATAAGAGACATGTTGTACTTATCAAGATCGCATTGCCTAAGATTTAAAAGACTGTCTTTTAAATTCTGAAGCTTTTTTTGTTTTTTCTTGTACTTATACTGTGGATTATAGACTTCTCCTTTGTTGTATGCTGCAATAAACTTTTTTCTTTGAGAATAATCATTTTTTGGAGTTACAGATTCAGAAAGCTTGATTTTTGGAATTATCTCATTTAACTCTTCGTAAAGCTTTTTTTTAGATATTCTCATAATACTATTTTTTGAAATCTGATTAATATAAACTTAACGGAAACAAAAACCCAAACCATTAAAAACCAAAGACAAAACTAAATCTAATATGCAGTACAAAGGATTCACACTTGACCCTTTTCAGGTCGAGTCAATAAAATATTTGGATAAAGGAGACTCAGTAGTTGTCTCAGCAGCAACAGGGACGGGAAAAACACTAATAGCAGACTATGTAATTGACAAATACATCAAAGAAAACAAGCGAATAATATACACATCGCCAATAAAAGCGCTTTCAAACCAGAAATTCAGGGAGTTCAAAGAGGCATTTGGAGAAAAGGCTATAGGGCTTTTGACAGGGGATGTGACAATCAACCACGACGCTCAAGTACTTATCATGACAACAGAAATCTATAGAAATATGCTTGTGACAAAAGATGAGCTGGTTGAGCAGATTAGCTATGTGATATTTGATGAAATCCATTTTATCAGCGATTTTGAGCGCGGAACCGTATGGGAGGAGGCAATAATCTTTTCCCCCAAACACGTCCGTTTCTTATGCCTTTCTGCGACAATTCCAAACGCATATGAATTTGCCGAGTGGATACAGGATGTTAAAAAGCACAAAGTCTCAGTTGTGAAATATGACAAAAGAGCAGTGCCACTCGCGCATTATTTATATGACATTAATCTAGGACTGACAAACATTAAAGAGCTCAAAAAAAATCTTGAGCTTGACAGATATCCCGATTATTATAAAAACATGAGGCGCCGTCGCCAAAGATTAAAAAAGCCAAGATTTCAGTTTCCAAACCATATTGAGCTTGTTGAACATCTGTTTTCAAAAGGACAGCTGCCCTGCCTGTTTTTTGTTTTTTCAAGAAGAAAAACAGAAGAACTCGCAGACGGGCTTTCAAAAAAGCATGACTTTACATCAAGCAAAGAAAAAGCAGAGATAATTTCATATTTCAATAATGAAGTTCCAACAGAGCTAAAAAGGATGGAGTCAGTGCAGCTTGTAAGGCGGGTGCTTCAAAAAGGGGTTGGCATCCACCACGCCGGTCTTTTGCCTGTTCTAAAAGAAATAGTGGAAAATCTGTTTGCAAAAGGAATGATATCCGTGCTTTATGCTACAGAAACATTTGCAGTAGGCGTTAACATGCCTGCAAAAACAGTATGCTTCAACTCACTTGAAAAATATGATGGTATGAGTTTTAGGTTTTTGAATTCTAAAGAGTACTTTCAGCTTGCAGGAAGGGCTGGGAGAAGAGGAATAGACAAAGAAGGAAGAGCAATTGCCATGGTTGACAGGAAAACGTTTGATGTGGGCAAAGTTGAAAAATTCACATCAAAAGACACAGAGCCAATAATTTCACAGTTTAAATTATCATACAACACAGTTATCAACTTGATTGACAAGCATGACAGGGATGAGCAGGAAAGAATCCTAAAAAGCAGCTTAGACTATTTTCTAAGAAAAAAAGGAGGCAGACAAATCAGGATTATGTCCACGTTCAACCACATGGTTCAAAGACTAAAGAAAATGGGCTACATCACAAAGGATTACAAGGTGACTGACAAAGGGAGATTCGCAACACATATTTATTCAAACGAACTTTTAATTACAGAAATATTTTCTGGAAGCCTTTACAAAAAATTTAATGAAGTAGAGCTCTTAATAATTTTGGCGGCGATTATTTATGAAGACAGGCGCGCTGACAGATTTAGGCTTGGCGATAAAAGAACATACTTTAAAATTATTGACACAGTCTCACAAAATAAGTATGTGGCAAAGAAGCTTAACTTCAAATCAGTTCTTCGCCTTAACAAGATTGTGAGCATGTGGGCAACAGGCTGCGAGTTCGCGGACCTTTCGCAGTTTACTAATCTGGATGAAGGAGACTTGATAAGGCTTTTTAGACAAACAATTGATTTTGCACACCAAATTTATCGGGCGACAACAGACAGAGACCTACAGGACAAAATTCACACATGCATCAACAAGATACAAAGAGACGTAGTAAAAGTTGAGTTTTAAATTATCCAAGTCTGGGCGGTGAATGAGAGCTCAGCTGGTTCAAAGATTATTTTTTCTTCAATTTGTCCCGTTAAAAGACTAAAGTCTATATCCAAATATTCTTCTGGTTCAAGAATTCCAGGATAGGCGAAAATAAAATAGTCGCCTTGAGCGTCGCTTCCTTTTGTGGCTGCGGCACTGCCAGAGTCCAAAACACTGTCCTCATTAAGTGTTAGTCTTCTATGATTTACAGTTGCAACAGGCATAGTAACGCCGGTATATCTAAACTTAACAGAGATTCCATCAGCGTTTATCTTTTTGAAAGGATTAAAAATCCTGACATTAAAAATCGATGTTGAGTTTGGACTGATATATTTTGATTTTGGTCTAGTGGACAAATATATTTTTTTGTAGGCAATACTGTGCCCTCTAAAATACCTAACAGGGTTATTATGGTTGTTGTAATAGTACATGTAATCAAGAACAAGGTTGTCGCCTTTTCCATGATAATAGCCTTGAGCCACACCAGCAGTTTTCCCGCTTGTCATATCAGCATATTCATATATATCATTTAAAGCTAAATCATAAAGCTCGATTATAAAATTACTGCTTGGCGATGAATCAGAGTTCAACAGGCCAATCATTGAGTGGCTTGCTTCATTAACAGCAAGACTAAACTCATCAGAGACAGTATCTGTTTTTGAAAGCAAAAAATAAACAGGAGGTGTTCTTTGAATTTTGTTGCTTGCTCTCATGTACCCAAACGTTGCAACATCTTTTGTGCTAGTTATTCTTGTGCCTTTAACTGTGTCAAACAAGTATCCTCCTTTGTCAACCATTGAAAAATTGTCTCTTACACCGTCAACATTGTAATCAAACTCTACAAGCGTGCTGTCTTCGCCTGCTATCACATAAACTTGGTCTTCGTTAGAAACAAAATCGGATGAGAGCACCCCTGAAAAACCCTCGTCAGAGTAAGCCAAAAAAGGTTTGTTTGAGTGTATCTTTGAAAAGTCATTAATCACTATAACACTGTATCCATTGATAGAAATGTTGTAATCGTCACCATCAAAACCTTCGTCTACAAAAACAGTCTGGTTATTGTTTGATAAAACATACCATGTTCCTTGTTTTACATAATATTCACTTTCATAGTTTTCAACAGGCGGGACAGTAGAAAAGTATTTTGATTCGTACCAATTGCCAAATTTTACTGTTTGAAAATAATTCTGAAAATAGACTTGCACATAATGAATAGGTTTGTCTGAAAAAATTCTTGTGCCATGGGATGTTTGCCACGGAGTGTTGAACGTGTATGGTCCGCCAGCATTCACATTATAATTGTAGTCATACGCTCCGTCGTTGTTTATATCCAAAAATATGTTTGTGTTGTCATACAAAGCATAAATTCTTGGCAGCTGAAGATGCGTTGTTGTAGGGTTCATCAAAACCAAAAATTCACTGCCAACACT
>JAAOYE010000075.1 GCA_018221175.1 Candidatus Woesearchaeota archaeon | reverse complement strand
TCTCCTGGTATAATCTCCATCCTAAGATATTTTAGAATGAATTTGTTATTGTAATTGCACTAAATTTCTTTTTTGCTACTTTTTTCTTTGTGAATATCTGTTAATATGTGGATAACTCACTGTTCTTTTCAAGTAGGGATGACAGCCTGCTAACCTCCTTATGGTCTGCCTTAGGCGGAACCATTTTGAAAAGATTGCTGCTTCCTGCTTATTTAACTGGAACCATTTATTTAGGATGATATGGAGCTAATTTATTAGTTACCATTTATATTCCAGGATATGGATATGTTAAATAATGCAAGAACTTTACACCCCTACTATAAAGAACAAAACGTTTTTAATTCAAAAAGGAGCCTTTATGTTTTACTTAGGTATCGATGTTGCTAAAAACACCCACCGCCTTGTAATGCTCGATAATGACGGCGAACGAGTATCAAAGGGTATCTCCTTCCAGAACAGCACTGCTGATTTCCAAAACGTTCTTAACAAGCTCAAAGAACTGTCTATCTCTTCCACCAACTCCATCTCCGGCCTTGAAGCCACAGGCAATCACTGGGAAAACCTTTATTGTTTTCTCACGGACAATGGTTTTAAAACTATCCTCCTTAATCCACACCAGACCAACAAATTCAGAGAAGCCTTAAGAAAAAAGGCTAAAACCGATGATATCGATGCCTTCGTTATCGCCGGACTTTTAAGGTCAAATGAATACGCGTCATCTTATATCCCTGAAGATAAAATCCAAACCCTTAGAGATTTTACTAAATTAAGATATGAACTTGTCAAAGACCACAAAAATTATCAGAGACAAGCCTTGTCTCTTCTTAATCTTATCTTCCCCGAGTATACACAGACCGGCTTAAAAAATCCTTTTACCATATCCTCTACGGCAATATTCAAAGCCTTCCCTACTGCAAAACATTTATCAAAGGCCTTGCCCAAGCATATTGAAAAAATTGTACGATCCATCAAAGGCAATAACTTCAATATTAAAGAAATTGAAAACCTTATCTCTACCGCAAAAACATCCGTCTATTCAGGACGATGCCATGAATCTCGCGGCCTGACACTCAATATATTACTCGGCCAGGTTGAAAACTTTAATAAATCCATTCATCAATTGGACGAACAAATTGATCAAATATTCTCCTCAGGATCTAACGATTCTGATAACTTTCCGGGAAGTAATCTTTTAACTATTCCCGGTGTTGGACATAAAACTCTCGCTGCCATTTTATCCTGCGTCGGCGAATCAGGCAGCACATTCTCTACCGGTACTAAACTTATTGGCCACATCGGTTTTTTCCCGCAAATCTATGAATCCGGTGAAACCAGAACTGCCAACAGATTATCTAAAAGAGGCCCTGCCTATTTACGCCATGCCCTTTACATGGCCTCTGTCGCTTGTTTAAAACACAACCCTCAGCTGCGTACTCTCTATCATAAAAAAGTATCTCAGGGCAAAAAACCAAAGCAAGCGCTTATCTGTGTAGCTAAAAAATTAGCTCATATTTGTTTAAGTATGCTTCACACAGGTGAAGAATATAATCCCGTTCGCGTATTCAGTTATGCTTAATTCTAAAACAACTTTTGCTCTTTGAAAATTTATTAAAATTTCTCTTTACTCCTTATAGGATGTCTT
>JAAOYE010000074.1 GCA_018221175.1 Candidatus Woesearchaeota archaeon | reverse complement strand
TAAAGAAACGGAAACGTTCTTAAGGTCAGAGGATATTTTCTCTAATTGATATTTTATCTTCTTGCTTTTGTTTTTTGTTCTACATGCTAACCGTATAGATTTTAAATCTTCCATGAAGTTTTCAATATTTTTTTTATAACCAACTTTTCCGGCCTTTACATAGGATGCAATGGTCAACAGGTATCCAATGATACATATTAAGACGTGAACTTCTATCTTTTGATCAGTCCAATGGTACTGTGGTCTAACAGCCATGTGGTAAGGGTTTTTAAAAGTTCTGAAAGCGTACTCGACTTTCGATTGTCCTCTATATGCGAGCAGAATTTCATCATTACTCCAATCATGCCTGTTTGTAATTAATATCCTTCTGCCTAAAATATTAGTCTTGAGGTTATCAAAGGATTCGCTGTCTAAAAAATAAGAAAAGCTATGATCTCCTTTTTTAAGTGCAATCAATTCATATTTCAATATCTCATCAACAAACTGTCCTTTGATTATTTCTTTCAATCTTTCTTCTAATTCTTCGCGGGAGAAGACCTTCCTTTTTTTTGGATTTTCTAATTGCTGTTTTAATTCTTCGAGTTGTTTATATTTTTTTTCCAGGTGTTGATGAATGCCTCTAATCTGTCCTTCCTTGAGTTGTGTTGAAACAGTGATCACGCATGTTCTCTCAGAGCCCCAAATAGTTTTTTTGATTCGATACACAGGGATCTCTTCATCCATTATTTTCATTATGTCAAAACTGGAATTAGCCTCTTTAATAAGCTCCTTAAAGTGTGATGAAACCAGGCCGCCAACGTAATGTATTTTATTTGTATCATCATCGATCATTTTAAAATTAGTCTTTGAATTATTGCCTTTATCAAAAACCAATGTAATGTCTGTGACATCAGAGTTAATAGACTTAATTCGATTTATTAAATCGGGAAATATTTCTTTGAAAAGTTTTGAGTCATTCTTGTTTCCCTGATAGGTTTTGTGAAAAAGAGGAAATTGGTCTTGCCGTGAAACTAAGAGGGCCATCCCTATTTGTCTAAGATCATATCTTTTTTGTTTATTTTTACCTCTCTGCGGCAAATCACAACGCTTATTGTCAGAGGCAATGAATGAGAAAAAATTAGTAGTATCGTAAAGCAAGCAATCCAACTTTAAATCGTAAGCTGTTGTAACATTGGCTATTATTTCTTCTTCAATTAATTGGATGGATTCTTTTGGCAAAGCGTCCATTTGATCCCAAAAATGTTGTGAATCATGATTTTTAAAAGATGCTTTAAGAGAATACTCCAAAGAAGTTTGTTTGCACCAATCGTACCACCCCATTTTACTTGTTGGATGACATGCTCTGCCAATTGCTGCTAATAAAACTGATGCTCCTACTGTGCAATTGTTGCGAATTATCTTGCCGCCCTTTTTATTCGCAGGAATATGCTTGTTTATTATGTTAACAATGTTCAGTTCAATTGCTGCATTAAGCAGAGCAGTGGTATCACCATGTGAGAAGGATTTAATGGAAAAGTTATCTTCTGTTCTAAGCCTATGAAGGAGAGAATCTGCTGTACCTAAGTATTCAAGTATAAAATTACGTGGTTTCCCATCCACTCTCCTGGATTCAACTATTGACCAATATGCTTTTCCCCTTGATTTTCTTGATGCAATAAATGCCATATTAACATCTCCAGTTGCTACTCTATATGCTGCATGTATATAGTATAGCAGTTTTTATCACTATAAGCAAGGAGTTCTGCTATATTAAGCTTGCTGATTAGCCTTTTTATTCCAGTGGCTACATAAAACAATAAGAATTATTCGTGTAATGCTTTGTAATTTAAGCGGTTTTCAGGATTAGGTTGAGGTTAGTTTA
>JAAOYE010000073.1 GCA_018221175.1 Candidatus Woesearchaeota archaeon | reverse complement strand
TAAAAGACATATCAGTAGAAATCAAAAGCCTGCTCACACTCCCAATAAACGTGCCAATAAACTTTCTTGAAGCAAACACTACATCATTAATCTATAAAACAACTCTTTTGCCAGCAGAAATCACAACATCAAAAAGCATCACATTTGATGCAGTTGTAAACTATACAACAGAGTTTGGAGTGCAAAAAAGTGAAGACGAACAGTGGAAAATAACTCTAAAGCCATTATCAGATATATTAATTGAGAAAAAAATATCTCCATCAAGCGTTGAGGAAGGAGATGAGGTGACAATCACGGTAAGTGTGAAAAACACCCGCTCAAAGCCAATATATGATATACAACTGCATGAAATCGTGCCAGAAGAAATTAGCAGAAATGGAAAAACAAGCGCAGTAATAGAAAAGCTTGATGATGATGAAAAACAAGACGCCTACGAGTACACAATCAATGCTCCCAAGGTGAAAAACGAGACAATAATAACACTCAATACGAGCTTAACATACAGCGAAGGCATTGGCGAAGAAAAAGTGCAGCAGCAAGGTTTTGCAATAATAAAATCGCTTGACATAAAAGTAAAGCCAAAAAAACTTGATTTGGACATTGACAAAAACATTGACAAAACAAAAATGTATGTTGGAGAAATCGCAAAAGTCACATACAGCATTGAAAACAAAGATGAAGAAACTGCTTATGACTTATTATTTGAGTTCACAAAAAGCAAAGATGTTGACTTACTAGAAGAATATGATTACTATCTTGAAAGGCTTGAACCCGGAGAACTCGTCAGCTTTGACAGGGAAGTATTAAGGCCAAAAGTTGATGGCAAATATGTAGCAGGCCAAACAATCGTGCATTTTAAGGACCCGGACAAAAACAGCTTTAACTACACAATCAGTTCGCCAACAATCGATGTTAAAGAAAGAAATTTGTGGGGTCCAGGAATCATTTTAGAAAAGAGCTTTGAAAAGACAAGTGTTGATGCAGGAGAAATAATAAATGTTACAATAACCGCCCAAAACGTTGGCGATGAAGAAGCTTTTGCAAACATTGTTGATGGACAAAGAGAATGGAGGGTGATAGTTCCAGTTGGAAAAAAGAAAAACATCACTTACAAAGTCAGAGTGTTTGAAGCAAAAGACGCACAAACAGACGCCTTTGCTTATCACGATTTTCAAGGAAAAGAATACAGGGCATATGCAAAGTCACCAGGCATAACTGTTAAGGCACTGGAAGCCCCTGTTGAGGATGAAGAGGATTTGTCTGGTGTTGTTGTTGCAAAGACAGTTAAAGAAAAAGAGGCAGAACAACTCCGTGGATTTTTCAAAACATTTTGGGAAATGCTAAAAAGCTTTATTGGCATTAAAAAAGCTTAAATATTTATAAGAAAGAAATATAGTAAAAAGAGGTGGAAAATGGGGATTTTTGACGTTTTTAAAAAGAAAGAAGAAGCACCGACGGGATTAAAAGACCCGCTAACAGACCCAATGGCAGCTTTGCCAGGAGAGGGTCAAGGACCGGTAGGACCGCCTTTAGGAGACCTTCCACCGCCAGACATGCCTGGAATGCCAAGCATGAATGATTCAGGCCTTGACATGCCGCAGTCAGGTGTTGATCCCTCAAACCAAAGCACTTCAGCGTCGCCGTTGCCAGCACTTCCGCCGCTTGATGACAGCGGTTTTGGAAGAGAGGAGCCCCCTCAAGCATCCACCCCTAAATCATTTGAAACAACAGAAGAATCCCATTCATTTGACAAAAGAGACATGGAGCTTATTAATTCAAAACTTGACAATATCAAGTCTATGCTTGAAAACCTGTCTCAAAGAGTTGCTAACATTGAAAAACAAGAAATCCACGAAGAGGGCCCAAGGCCAAAAAGATTTGTCTGGTAAGGCAAAAACATTTTTCTTAATAGTAGTCGCTGTTTTCTTCTTTGACAGGGCCGCAAAGATTTTTGTGATGAGATACTTAAAAGAAAAAATAGAAATCATTCCAAAATTATTATCATTTAATTATGTTATAAACACCGGCGCCGGATTTGGACTGTTTAAAGGAATGACGCTTTTGCTTAGTCTAATAAGTCTTTTAGTTATCATTTTGATTTTTGCAAACATAAAAAAGATTTTAAAAGAATCATATTCTTGGATAGTCGCACTCATTCTTGGAGGGGCAATTACAAACCTTTACGACAGGCTATTCTTTGGCTTTGTAATTGACTTTATCGACTTTGGCTTCTGGCCAGTCTTTAACCTTGCCGACGCAAGCATCAGTATTGGTGCAATAGGATTGATTTATTATTTGATTAAAGATATGAAGAAATGATTAATCCACACACTCATGCGGTGTGAAGCCCTGGTTTTCTGCTTCAAACCGAGAAGCAAATTTTATCTTGTTTTTTCTTGGAATTGCTTTTGCCCGCGAACACTTTTTAACGTGATATATACTTGACTTTTTTGACGCGACAATATCTTCTTTTTTTCTTTTGCCAAGAGGTTTTTTTGGCTTTATCTCCTCAATGATTACTTCTGGCTCTCCAAATTCCATTCCTTTAAACTCTTTTTTCAGCGCTTCTTTTTTGCTTGTGACTCTTGTTTGTATCTCAGG
>JAAOYE010000072.1 GCA_018221175.1 Candidatus Woesearchaeota archaeon | reverse complement strand
GGCATGGCCAGATGAAACTGACTAGGTTCATATGATTCATTATATGGTTCTAGTCAGTGAAGTAGGATACTTGGGACACACCTTAAAAACAATTAAAAAAAAATAAGAAAATTCTTCGCCTTTTCCTTTTTTTCATTAATGAACATATTTAGTGGAGTACCCAATTGAGATTGAATCTAACTCTTCTAATGATACCCTGTTATCATCAATCCGTTTTTTAACTATTACTTCTGGTACAACTCCTTGTTTTAATATTTCGTGAGCTTCTTCATATGTTTTAGCTCCGTGTATGAATTTTAAATAAGAATAAATTATCACCTTATTTTCAAAAACCTTACGCCCTCTAAGTTCTTTTATACCAGTACCCCGAAGACTACATAACTTCTTAAAATTTATTTGAATATAATCCTCTATTGATGTTTGATTTAGAATTAATTCAGCCCTGTTATCAACACTTTGTAAATAATTTGGTAAACTGTCACCCATCTTCAAATCATCAAGCCAAGTCTTTGGAACATGTCCTTTGTGTCTGAGTTTAAGATTACTAACTCTAACTATTTCGCCACAACATGTACAAATACAAGGTATTTTTCTAAACTCTTAAGATTATTCTAACATCCTACCTGAATACCTTATAAATTATTCTTTTTTCTTAAACTCTAAAACATTATTTTTTTCAGGCTCTTTTTTTGTTGTTGGCGTTGTTATCAGTTTTTTAACAGTTGGAGACGTGTTTGGTATAAATCCTTCCACTGGGTAAATGTGTTTATCGTACACATCGATAAGTCCGCCTTCGCAAAAAAGGTTGTCAAAAAAAACTTTTTGAGCTATTTGCAGTTTTCCAAGAGGTGTCTTCGATTTTTCCACTTCTTTATCAAACATCCATTGCAACGCTCTTAAACCTTCTTGTTTTTCCAATGGTTGTTTTGAAATAAACTCTTCTACTAACTCCTTTCTTTTCGTTTCGTATAAATCAGGGTCTTTTAAAAATAATGCGTGGAGCCTGTCATGATCCACCCTTACATAATCTCTTAACACTTTGTTTTCTGATTCAAACAAGTTAATGTATTGTTTTTCTGGTGTTAAAAAAGCAAAAAAGTCGCTTTTTGAAGCATAATTCATAACGCCAACACATAACTCATTTTTTTCAAAGTAAAAATCTGCTCTAAATCCTTTGCTTCCATACACAACGTTTTTAGTGCCCTTTGTTAAAAGAGATAACGCTGTGTCTGCTTCGATGAATCTTTTGTCTTTTGGCGGGCTTTGAAGAAATGTTAAGTCTTGCGAGTCGCTTTCTAGTTTTATTATGTAGCCATCATCTTCTTGATTGGTTGTTAGTACAAGAGTTTCTAAATCGTTAAAGCTTTCAAAAACGCAACCCACCGTTTTTTGCTTCGTCCAGTCAAGTGTTAAGTCGTTGTAATCATTTAATCTGTGTATCTTGTCGCAATTCATTGTGAAAACCCTAGAGCAAAGCTTAAATTTGTAGCTGCGTCTTTTTGAGGGGTTTCTAATATCTTTATTAAATCAACCAGTGTTGTGCAATTACTTTTTTTGTGATACCTCACAAGTGCTGTGTGGACTTTGTCACCGTCACTTATTCCTTCTTCATCTATGACTTTTAAAAGGTAATCGTTGTCAAAAGGATAAAGACCGATTCTGCCAGTCATATCCTCAAGACTTATTAGTAACGGCTCCTTTCTTTCAATAGTGAAAACGGTATTTGAAAACAGAATGAAAGCTGCGCCTGGTATATACTTTGCGCCTGGGCGCATAGAGAGGTATCTTGGAACAGCTTTTAGAAAAGAACTTGTTTTTAACTCGTCTTTTTGCTCTACAAAAGCTCCAAGACTTGAAGCCATGTAACTTTCAGGACCAAAAACGCTAAACAACCTGTCTTTTGGAGTGCTTTTAAAATAAGTATTCACATGAATCATACATCTAACCACCCACCTCTTTTTATTTAACTAAATAAGATTTATATAAAAACTTTTTTAAAAACAATTAAATATTATTGCATGATAAGAGTATTTATGAAAAAGATGCTGCTTGTTTTATTGCTTGTTGTTCTTATTAGTGGCTGCAGTGAAGATGTACAAATTAGGCTGGATGAACAAGTAGCTGTAATGCCTATAGAAGAAAAAATCATTGCAAAAAACGGCCCTCCAACAATATATTCTCTTGGAATAGATATGGATGATGTAAAGTTAAATGATTTTCATTGGACAGACAAAATATTTCATGAATACGGCGATTCTTATACTCAAGGTGGTATGAGTCCGCACCCAGAATTCTATTTGCCTGTAGGTTCAAAGGTTTACGCGGTTAGTAATGGAACTGTAGATAGTGTTCCAAAGCTTTATTCAGATGATTACTCAGTATTAGTTGATAATAATGAGTGGACAATTAATTATGAGCACGTCTTAAATCCTCAGGTAGGAGCAGGTGATGTTGTAAAAGTTGGTGATGTTATTGGTGAGGTTTCACCTCTGACTGCGCCTGACGACTCTTTTGGCAAATGGGGACTCATGATTTTTAGGAGTGGCGCATCTCATGCAGATATACTGTCTGTTTGTCCTTATGGCTTGCTTGATGACAGTGTAAAAGAAGAGGAGTTTGATAAAATAAGAAAGATAGTTAGCGAGTATGAAGCGTTTATGGATGATGAAAGCATTCATGACGAAGACAGATGGGTAGTCCCCGGGTGCTACTTCTACAACTTTACAGAGAAAGAAGCTATGGAAGGGAAAAACGATTAAATAGTATTAATAATTAATTAAGAGGAGGAATTAATATGAAAAAACGAAAAATATGTTTTTTACCACTTGTGTCTAGCTTAGTTATAGGTTTAGGAGTTGGGATTTTAACCGGTGAGTACCTGGCTTATTTGGTTATTGGCTTAGGTGTTGGCGGACTATTGCTTGGTTTAACACAAAGAGACGCATTGTTAAAGAAATAAAAATGGCAAAGAAAAAAGAAATAAAATGTGATATAGGAAAAGGATGCAGTGGATGTTTTTACTTCCTTGGATTTTTAGGAGCATCTGTTTACTACATATCTTCAACAACAGGATTTTGGAACGGAGTAGTAGGTGTCCTTAAAGCACTAGTCTGGCCAGCATTCTTAGTCTTTGAACTGCTTAAGTATGTAGGGGCATAGGTGACCACAAAAAACACGATTTGTAGACACCTAGAAACAAAAGTTTTAAATATGTAGTCACCTATATTGATTATATGCACATAGAAAAAAGAGAAGAAAAAAGTAAAACAAAGTATTTCTTAGCTCATTCTTACAGAGAAGGCGATAAAGTTCATAAGTTTAGAAAGTATCTAGGACAAGATTTATCCTCTAAAAAATTGAAAGAAAGGGAAAAAATAGCTGAAAAACTGATTTTAGAAGAAATTCACAAGTACAAGATAATAAGTGACCCTCTTGATTTTGAATTATCTAATGAGGATATTAGATTAATAAAAAATATTGAATCAGATATACCTTTTAAGATAACCCATTTGTCAGAAAAAAACTGGGAAGAATTTTCTGAAATATTCACTTATAATACTAATGCTATTGAAGGAAGCAGACTTAACATCAATGAAGTTAAAAATTTGTTAGAGCATGACAAATGGCCTGATAAATCCAAAGAAGAAATTGCAGAAGCTTTTGGTGTTGATGAAGCCATTAGGTTTATTAGGACGACAAAAGAAGATGTGTCTTTGGATTTTATTAAAAAAATTCATAAAATTGTTTTTAAAAACTCAAAAGTTTTTGCTGGCAAATTTAGAAAGAAAGGAGAAGAAGTCGTTGTTAGAGATAGTAAAGGAGTGGTTGTTCACGAAGGAGCACCTCAAACAAGGATAAATCACTTGTTAAAAGAATTGATAAAATGGTATCATAATTATAAGAATAAATATCCTGCTTTAGTCTTGGGAGCTGTTGTTCATAACCAGTTTGAAAACATACATCCTTTTGCTGATGGAAATGGAAGGGTGGGAAGAATATTATTGAACTATGTTTTTATAAAAAACGGTTTGCCACCTATCAATATCGATTTCGAGAACCGGTTTGAGTATTATGATTCTTTGAAATCTTATCAAGACAATAAGGATTTAAAACCGACAATGAAACTTTTTGTAAAAGAATATAAAGCTTTAGCTAAAAAACTAGGTGTCTACAAATCCTAATAAATGTAGTCACCTTTCAAAACAATTAAATAAAAGATTCTTTAACATAATAAAAAATGAGCAAGAATTTTTGGTGCAAGATAGGATTTCACAAATGGGGCAAATCTTTTTATAGTGATTATGGTGCTACTAGCAACGTGTTAAACTATAAGAAGAAGTGCGACAGGTGTGGTAAGGTCAAGACCTGGGTGCAAGCAAAAGGAGTTGTTGGAAAATACTAAGATGGGCTACACACCATATTTGTCAAAGAGTAAGTTTATGAATGGTTTGCAGTGCGAGAAGCTTTTGTGGTATCATTATAATCGTAAAGAAGACATTCCAAAGCCTGATGCAAATAAACAAGAACTTTTTGATCAAGGACACGAAGTTGGCGAGTATGCAAAACAACTTTTTTCTAAAGGAGTGGATGTAGAGTGGGATGCTGGTTTTAAAGAAGTTCTAGAAACTTCTAAAAAGAAGTTAGAGGAAAGAAAGCCTTTATTTGAAGCTGGTTTTGTTAATGGAAACTCTTATTCTAGAATTGATGTTTTAAACCCTGCAGGGAAAGATGAGTGGGATATAATAGAGGTTAAGAGTTCAACAAAACTAAAAGAAGAACACATCGATGACATAGCATATCAAAAGTATTGCTGCATTGGCGCAGGCTTAAAAGTTAAGAAATGTTTTTTGCTAAGCATAAACTCTGATTACATTAGAAAAGGAGATACTGATGTAAAACAACTGTTTGTGCAACTAGATGTCACAAAAGAAGTAAATGAGCGCTTTGAGAGCATAGAAAAAGAAGTGAAAAGTTTTAATGAAATAATCGCTAAAAAAAGTTGTCCAAGTATAGATATAGGACAACAGTGCAATAAGCCTTATGAGTGCGACTTAAAACATATTTGTTGGGCTTTTCTTGGAAAAAACAATGTTACAGAACTATATCGCATAGGAAAAAAAGCGTTTTCTTTAATCGATGATGGAATACATAAAATAAAAGATATACCTAAAGGCTACAATCTTAATGAAAATCAGCAAATCCAAAAACTAAGCGCTGTGAAAAACATGGTTTATGTTGATGCTCATTCAATAAAAAAGTTTATTGAAAGCATAGAATACCCTGTCTACTACTTTGACTTTGAAACTATTAGTGGAGCCATACCAGTCTTTGATGATGTACAACCCTATCAGCAAGTGCCTTTTCAATTCTCATTGCACGTTCAAAATGAACCTGGTGGAGAAGTTAAGCATTACGAGTACTTGGCAGATTCTAAAAAGGATTTTCGAGAAGAGCTAGTAAAAGAAATGAAAAAAGTCATCGGTGATGATGGAGATATCATGGCTTACCATATGTCTTTTGAGAAGAAAAGGATTGAAGAGTTAGCAGAACTATTTCCTGATTATAGTGATTGGTTAAATAGTCTTCTTCACCGTTTTGTAGACTTAATAATACCTTTTAGGAATTTTAGCTATTACAATCCAAAGCAACAAGGTAAAGCAGGCTTAAAAGCTGTTTTGCCAGCAATAACTGACAAAAGCTATGAAGGCATGAAAATTAGTGAAGGAGGAGAGGCAAGCAGAGAATTCATGCGCATAACCTTCAAAGAAAAAGTCTCTCAAGAAGAAAAACAAAAAGCAAGAAAGAATTTACTAAAATACTGCGAACAAGACACAAAAGCAATGATATGGATAAAGGATGAGTTGGAGAGAATAATTTAAATATAAAAAGAGTTTTCTATATTCATGGACGATAAATCACTTGTTGTTTTTCAAGACAAAAAGATTAGAAGAACTTGGTTTAATGATGAATGGTGGTTTGTAGCAGTTGATATTGTTGAAGCTTTGACAGATTCAAAAGACCCAAAAGGTTATTTAAAGGATATGCGAAGGCGTGATGAAGGTTTCTCCAAAGGGTGGGTGCAAATTGCCACCCCCCTTCAAGTAAGTACTCCTGGTGGCAAACATATAACTTTCTGGATACAAAAAAGACCAAATAAAATCCTTTGGGCTTTTATTTTGAAAATGTTTGTTAGCATGC
>JAAOYE010000071.1 GCA_018221175.1 Candidatus Woesearchaeota archaeon | reverse complement strand
TTTTTTGATGTTCTTTGTCAGCTCAAACACAAGCTTAACATTAACATCAGACTGCAAGAGGCTTCTTTGAATATCCTTAACAAGTTCATTAATCAACTTCTCATCAACAAACATGGCTCCTGCTATCTTTGAAAGTGTCCCTTTAAGTGAATCCCCAAGTTTATCAAGCACCATTTGGGTATAGAATTGTGTTTTATTTATAAAATTAATGCAGAAAACAATAACATTTTTAAAGAAGATAAAAATCCAAACAAGTGCGTTGCGTCGGTGGTCTAACGGCTATGACTGTGGCCTTCCACGCGAGGAATAAATCCCTCTGGGTCTCCTAGCGAAGACAGCCATGTATCCGGGTTCAAATCCCGGCCGACGCATTGTTCATATAAATTAACGGGGAACTAAAAATGAGACAAGATAATAATAGGCGTGGAAACCGTGGCGGTTTCAACAAAAGGTATGGTGGTGGAGGTTTTAGTAGAGGAGGCAGCCGTGATGGCGGTTTTAACAGAGGTACAAGGGAGATGCATAAAGTGATTTGTGCAGAATGCAATAAAGAATGTGAAGTTCCTTTTAAACCAACAGAAGGCAAACCAGTATATTGCAGAGACTGTTTTCAAAAACATAAACCGCAAAGGTTTTAATGATTCTTGAAAAATTCAATCCGAGTAGTTTCTTAATTTATTTCTTTTTTATTTAACATCTGTGGAACAATGTTTACTCACACGTGCATAACTTAAACAATGTGTGGGCACATTAGACCTGCTTTGTTTCACAGCCGACCCATTTTTTCTAAAAATATATAAACAAAAACTTAATCTCAAGAATATATGTCCAAGGAAAACATACTCGTGTTTTGTGCGCACTCAGACGACCAAATATTTGGGCCTGGCGGAACGCTTGCAAAGTATGCAAAAGAAGGAAAAGATATATACACATACATTTTTAGTTATGGGCAGTCAACGCACCCTCACCTAAAAAAAGAGGTTATTACAAAAATACGCGTTGATGAAGCAATAAAAGCTGACAAGGAAATAAAAGGTAAAGGCGTGAGATTCTTTGGGATAACTGAGGGAAGATTCATAGAAGAATCAATAGGAAAAAATCTGGAGTCTGAAATCATAAACATTATTAAAAGAAAAAAGCCATCAAAGATATTCACACACAACGCTGACGAGGCACACGGAGACCACAGGGATGTAAACAAAATTGTTATTGAAGCATTTGACAAATCAAATTCAAAAGCAGACCTTTACGCATTTGATGTATGGAGCCCTGTCACTCTTGCTTATAGAAAAAATCCAAAGATGGTAGTTGATATTTCAAAAACATTCAAAATCAAGCTTAAGGCACTAAAGTGCTTCAAAAGCCAGATTGTTGCATTAATCACATTATTAGGCAGTGTTTATGTAAAAGCAATAAAACATGGACTCTTAAACAGACACACATTTGCCGAGGTATTTTACAAGATAAGATGAATAAGAAGAAAAAATTAGTGATAGCAACAGACAACTTTTTGCCAAGATGGGATGGGATTTCAAGGTTTTTAGTAGAGATAATCTCCAGGATAAAAGATGACTATGAAATAACAGTCTTAACAGGTGATTTTGAAGGATACTACAACGACCCAAACATAAAAATTGAGAGGTTCCCTCTTAGAAAATTTTCTATTGGCGACTTTCCGCCTGCAAAGCCAAAAAAGAAAGTTATACGAAAGATAGTAAAGGATGCTGACATTGTCTGGGTGCAGACAATTGGCCCAATAGGCGCTAAGGCAATTAAGATTGCGCACAAACTTAAAAAAAAGATTGTTACGTACAATCATTCGATTGAATGGGAGCTTGTGCCAAATGCGCTTGGTCC
>JAAOYE010000070.1 GCA_018221175.1 Candidatus Woesearchaeota archaeon | reverse complement strand
GTGATTGTTCCAAAGAAGATTCCGATAATAATAAATAGAAATATTTCTATCATGAAAAAAGAAATTTAAATATTTATTTAAAAGACTATTGATTATTTTTTAACCACCCTTAAGTGATTACAAAGCGAAAAGTTTATAAATGTAAAAATATACCTAATTAGTATGCCATCACTAAGACAATATCATCTAAGATATGGAGGAGAAGTTGAAATAAGAGAGATACCCATGAAGAAACTGCATGCCACCCGCCCTTTTGTACACAAAGAAAAAATTGAGAAGTATATCTCTCAACATAGCGGTCCATACAAGCCTTGTGGTGTCCTTTTAACAGATAATATTTATTATTTAGTTGATGGGCATCATAAAGCTGTTGCCAATTTCATAGATGGTTCAACAACAGTATTTGCTGAGGTGTTAATTACTGATAATCCCAAAGCTCCAAGAGATATGCAAAGACGTGATCATGGCACTTTAGATAAATTAGTTCTTAATATCGCACGAGGTCGCTCAAGAGTTAATAATCAGCATAACGGATCTTAAAAAAACATTATCACTTGGAGCAATAAGACCTCCAGAAGAATAGTCCCAGTTCAATTATCATTATGTTTATTCTTTTACTAGATTATTATAAAGGTTTGACGTGTTTTGGTGGATGTGTCTGACTGTTTTTTCTATGTGTGCATCAAAACACTGCTTGTTTGTTTTATAGTCTTGAACAGCTTCTGGTATGTCTAAAACAGATGTTGACTCACCTATTGCCAGCTCGTTAAACAAAACAGCATCTTTACCATAATATTTTTTTATGTAGTTCTTATGGTTTTGCCCCATTGTAATAACATGGTGATGATTATCAACATGCTCTCGAGTTAGTTTTTCCTGCTTGTGCTCCTTGACGCTTATTCCAAACCCGTTTAACATATCTATTGTTTTTGGATTAGGATATTCAGGTGCTGCAATTATTCCCGCACTATTTACAACCATGTTAGAAACACCTTTTCTTTTAAGGTGGTCTTTTAGGCAGAATTCTGCACTCATGCTTCTAAAAATGTTTCCTGTGCAAACAAAAAGAACTTTTGTCGCGTTTTGTCGTCTTTCACGTTCGCGTTCAAGCATCTGCCCAAGCTGATCTGGGTCGATTGAAACGCCTGCTTTTTCCATTTTAGAAAGCAGCGAAAGCCAGTCTTCATGGCCCCACCTCAAATTTGTCTTTTCAAAGAAGTTTTCTATAATCTCAAAGACTTTGAAGCTTTTTTGATGCATTATGTTTTTATTAAAGAACTTGTATAAATAGTTTAGTTTATTATCTGTAGTTTGTCTACAATTATTTGCAGATTATCCTGATATTCTTCTACTTTCCCTGTGATTTCCACTTTTTTTCCTTTTTCTATTTCTACTTTAGAAAAGATTGTAAATGACACTAAGGAGTCATCGATATAGATTATTGTTCTATTCCCGCTAATAAATATTTTTGTCACTTCTCCTTTTACTGCTACTATTTTTCCAATATGGCTTTCGTCAACATCACTTATAGAAATTAGTTTTGGATGAATCAAGCTGCTGACTATGAATAATCCCACAACACCCGCTATGCTAATTATTATTGAGATTTTCAAAAGCTTTTTTTCATCCATAATACTTAGCTTTTTATATCAGTTTAATATATATTTACTAAGTAAACCAATACATTTATATACCAGTATAGTATTATGTATACTAAAAAATGATTGACATAAGAAAGATACTCATAATATTTGTAATAGCAACACTCTTTTCAATACTGGTATTTTCAACAATAGACGCGATTTACCCGCGGCCTGATTTTAACGATTTTTGCGAGATAAGCCCAAGAGCAGTCCCGCTTGAAAAAGCAGACATAACAAACATAACACAGGAAACATGCGAAGCAGACGGCGGAAAGTGGGAAAGAAACTGGTGCAACTACAATTATTACTGTGAAAAAGAATGGGAAAACGCCAGAAAAAACCACAATTTTATCGTCTTTATAATCTCTGCTTTAATGGGCGTTGCAGCTATCCTTGCAGGAATGTATCTTCCTGCAAAACCAGACACAATAAATGAATGGGTAGGCACAGGATTTATGCTGGGAGGATTATTCGCACTATTCTTTGGGACAGCGCAGTCATACTCAGACCTTCACAGAATAATAAGGCCAATAGTAATATTTATCGAACTAGCACTCGTCATATTTATCTCATACAAGAAACTCGGGAAAAAGTAAGGTGATGAAATATGGTAAAAATTGACGAAAAAGACTACGACGAACTCATGGAAGACTTAAGCGAATACATTGAGGACGACGACGAATAATTCTTTTTGAGTGATAAGATTAAGTTTAAATAATACCACAATATTTTCACCTAGATGAAGAAGGGGTTAAATTACAAGACAACAAAGGATATCAAGGTTTCTAAAAAGATAATAGACCAAGTTATCGGCCAGGATAAAGCAGTAGAACTTATGAGAAAAAGTGCTGAACAAAGACGCCACGTACTATTAATAGGCGAGCCTGGGACTGGAAAGTCTATGCTTGGAATTGCGCTTACAGAACTTATTCCAAAAGAAAAACTAGTGGACGTTGTATCATTTGCAAACCCTGACGACGAAAACATGCCTTTAGTTAGAACAATGCCTGCAGGACAATCAAGGGCGCTAGTCCAAAAAGCGCGTTTAGAGTCAATGAACCTATTCAAAAACCAAAACATATTCTTTTTTATACTAATAATTATTGCATCACTCTTCCCTTGGTATTTATGGCGAAAAGGTGTTATTCCAGATGTCGTATATGCTGCATCATTAATAACTAGTATCCTGTTGGTTATTGGGTTTATGCTAGCTATAAATCTTGGAAGACGCCAAAGTGAAAAAGTAAAAGTTCCAAAAACGATTGTTGACAACTTCAAAAAGCAGCAGGCGCCTTTTCTAGACGCCACAGGCGCACACGCGGGAGCACTTCTTGGAGACGTACTTCACGACCCATTCCAATCAGGAGGGCTAGGAACACCAGCACATGAAAGAGTTGTTGCAGGAATGATTCACAAAGCCCACATGGGCGTATTATTCATAGATGAAATATCCACTTTGCAGCCACACACACAGCAAGAGCTCTTAACAGCGCTGCAAGAAGGAAAATACCCAATCACGGGACAATCTGAGCGCTCAGCTGGAGCAATGGTAAGAACAGAGCCAGTCCCATGCAAATTCATCATGATAGCTGCAGGAAACGTAGAGACAATCAAAAACCTGCACCCAGCTCTTAGATCAAGAATCAGAGGATATGGTTATGAAGTCTACATGGATGAAACCATTCCTGACACGCCAAAAAACAGAGACAAAATCGCAGTCTTTGTAGCACAAGAAGTCACAAAAGACGAGAAAATACCTCACTTCAAAAAAGAAGCTGTTGAAGCAGTAATAGAAATGGCAAGAAGGATGGCAAACAGAAAAGGCCGCCTAACACTAAGGCTTAGGGAGCTTGGAGGTCTTGTAAGAGCAGCAGGAGACATTGCAATTGGCGAAGACAAAAAGAATCTTGTCGAAAAAGAGCATGTTCTAAAAGCAAAGATTCCTGCACGGCCCCTAGAACAGCAGATTGCTGATGAATATATTGACAGGAAAAAAGAATATGAAGTCATTAAAGTAACCGGCAAGCAAATTGGCAGAGTAAACGGGCTTGCAGTTATTGGCGGCGGCGCAATGAGCTCTGGAATAATCCTCCCAATAGAATCAGAAGTGACTCCTGGCGGAAAAGGCAACAAGATAATTGCTACAGGAAAACTTGGAGAAATCGCAAAAGAAGCTGTGACAAATGTATCTGCAATCATCAAGAAATTTTTTGGTATGGACATCAAAGGCAAATATGATATTTATGTGCAGTTCTTGCAGACATACGAAGGTGTTGAAGGAGACTCCGCATCGATAGCAGTGGCAACTAGTGTGATTTCTGCTCTTAAAAAAATCCCTATCAAACAAAACATTGCGATGACTGGCTCATTATCTGTTAGAGGAGAGGTTATGCCTATCGGCGGCGTTTCATCAAAGGTTGAGGCTGCTATTGACACAGGGATATCTTCAGTTATTGTGCCAAAAGCAAATGTTAAAGATATCGTAGTTGACAAGAAAAAGCTTTCTAAAATAAAAATCATCCCGGTAGAAACCATTGTTGACGTCCTAAAAGAATCGCTTGACTGGTCAGGAAAGCAGCAGATTCTAAAGCAAATTGTTAGTGCTGGTTAGAATCAGCAAAGATTCTTAAGGCCAATGTCTTTAGCGTAATCAACAACTTCTTGGTATTCTATGTGTGTTAGCCTCCTACTTAATTCCACATGTTTTTTTGCATGCCATGATGGATGATACTGTGCAAGAAGATTTACCCTGGCCCATCCACCCAAGTTTTCTTTTATCCACTTAAGTATTGGTTTTGCGTCACAGCCAATGTGGCCTGGCATCAGCAGCAACCGAATTAAAAGTTCTGCGTCTTTTGATGCACCTAACAAGTTTCTCATTGCAGCTTTTGGATAATTCTTTGCATCGCTTAATCTCCTTGCGCATCCCTCTTTAAAATACCTAAAATCCAATAGATAAACATCAACTATATCTTTTAAAATCTCAGCTGTTTTCTCGCTGTAATAAGCGTTTGAATTCCATACAACCGGCGTGTCTGCGCCGCACAACTTCAAAGCTTTCAGCATGTTAAATAAATATGGTGTCGGGTCGCCGCCAACAAAATTCACATTCCTGCATCCTTCTTTAAATTTTTGCTCTATCCACTTTGCAATATCTTCTTCAAACCACTCATTTCCATGTTCTGGACTCATTGAGTCAGGAGCGTTTTGGCAGTAATCACACTTCATTGTACAACCAGAAAAAAACAGTGTTGCTGATGGAATAAGTTCTGCTTCTTCACCCATATGAGTGTATGCCCCAAATATTTTTGGTGTAATGCCAACCTTGCATACACCAAGCTCGCCAGCAAGACGATTTACTTTGCATTTTCTCTCGCATAACTCGCAGGATCCTAGTATTTTTTCAACTTGTTTTATTTTTTTGTCAAGAATCCCCTTTTGTTTTGCAATCTGAAACTCTGGCTTTTTCTTACCATCTAATATGTTTAGATAGGCTGGATAGGCTTTTTTTATTCCCTCCATTTTACATCAACACTATCAGTTCTTTCATAAGGTCTTATCGATGCATCTTTTATCTTTGTTCTCATACCTGATTTATACATTTCAAGTCCTAAAAATGCAATCATCGCAGCATTGTCAACATTGAACTCGTTTGGAAGAATAAAGCATTTCGCACCTCTTTCCTTGCACATAGTCTCTGCCATTTCCTGCAGCCTTTTGTTGCACACAACGCCGCCGCCAAGCAAAAGCTCTGACTTGCCAGTATGTGCTATTGCCCGCTCAGAAACTTCTGTAAGCATTGCAAAAATAGTCTCCTGGATAGAAAATGCCAAATCCTTCTTTTTGTATCCTTTTTTCAGCTTCTGCTTCAAGTTAGTCAAAAGACCGCCAAATGAAACATCCATTCCCTTAACAACGTAGGGAAGCTCAACAAAATTTTTTCCCTTCTTTGCCATCTCTTCAATCTTGGGTCCTGCTGGAAAACCAATGCCTAATACTCTTCCAAATGCATCCAAAAAGTTCCCTATGCCCATGTCAAGTGTTTCGCCAAAAACCCTGTATTTACCTCCTTCATAAGCAATGACTTGTGTGTTTGCGCCAGAAGCATATAATAGAACAGGGTCTTTTGCTGGTGTCATCATTTTGCCAATTTCAAGATGTGCTATGCAGTGGTTAACGCCAATAAGCGGCTTTTTTAACAAAAGCGAAAGCGTCTTGGCACAAAAAGTGCCAATCCTTAAACTATGGCCTATGCCCGGTCCTTGAGAAAAAGAGATCAAATCAACTTCTTTTAATTTGACTCTTGCTTTTTTTAGTGATTGAGCTATGACTTTGTCAAACACTTCAACGTGGTGGTCTCCAACTTTTGAAGGTATCATCCCCCCTGTCTTAGTCGTATAGCTCTCCATAACGTTAGATAAAACCTTTTTATTCTTGCCATCAACAATCGATACTCCAAATGTGTGGGCTGTTGATTCTATTCCTAAAACAATCATGAAAAAAAGAATTTTTAGTCAATATAAAAAAGTTCTCTAACAAAACGGCACCATTGAAAAAGTCACCGTAGCTGTCACCATAGCCAACCACCACTACTTTTTGTGGTGTTGGCTGACGCTGACTGGGCGGGGGAAGCCCCCTACGGGGTGCCCAGTAGGAGACTTTCTCAAAAGATTTGCAACAGTGCCCTAACAAAACGTTTAAAAAAACAAGTGTTATCCAAAGTTTATATGAACGTTACAATAGATGATGTCTTAGACGAAGTAAAAAGATACAATGACCAGGCTAGAGACTACAAATTAATCAAAAAAGCATACGACTTTGCAAAAAAAGCGCACGCTGACCAAAAAAGGGCGTCAGGCGCAGCATTTGTTTTTCACAGCCTGTCAGTTGCATTAATTCTTGCCCAGAAAAGAATGGACCACGAAACAATATGCGCGGCGCTACTTCATGATGTGGTTGAAGATACAAAAATAACTATTGAGAGCTTAAGAAAAGAATTCGAGGAAGACATAGTAAATATTGTTGAGGGCGTCACAAAAGTAGAAAAAGTCCGCTTCACTTCAGCTGATGACTACAACGCTGAAAATCTTAGAAAAGTGCTGCTTGCAACATCAAAAGATGCGAGAGTTATGATACTAAAACTCGCGGACAGACTTGACAACATGAAGTCACTTGACAGCTTTCGAGAAGACAAGAAAAAAAGAATCGCGGAAGAAACCCTAAACATCTACGCACCCATAGCTCACAAGCTTGGAATGTGGGGTATAAAAGGAGACCTTGAAGATCTTGCCATGAAGTATTTAATGCCAAAAACCTACAATAAACTAACAGATGAAATTCATGAAAAAAGGGATGAGAGGGAAAAAAGAGCAAAAGAAATCATGAAAGAAATCGGAGAAAAAATTGAACGCATGAATATGGCTGTAAAAATTAGCGGGCGGGCAAAATATTTTTTTAGCATCTACAAAAAGATGATGGAAAAGAAAAAAAGTCTTGAAGAAATAAATGATTTGGTCGCGCTTAGGATAATTGCAAAGACGATTCCTGACTGCTACACTATTCTTGAGATAATAAAGGGATTATACACACCTCTTCCTGAAAATTTTGATGATTATATCAGAAATCCAAAAAAGAATGGTTACCAATCAATACATATAGATGTAAAAACAGAAGATAACAAAATCCTGGAAATTCAGATAAGGACTATGGAAATGCACCACCAGGCAGAAGAGGGTGTTGCAGCACACTGGAGATATAAGCAAACAGAAAGAGACAAAAAATTTGACCAAAAAATTGGTTGGCTAAAGCAGATTTTGGAGTGGAAACAGGAAAGCAGCGCTAAAGAGTTTGTAGAAGACTTAAAAATCGACCTTTTCCAGGATGAAGTCGTGGTTTTGACACCTAAAAGCGACCCATTAATCTTGCCTGAAGACTCAACACCGATAGATTTTGCGTACGCTGTACATACAAACATAGGAAACCTTTGTTCAAAGGCAGAAGTTAACGGAAAAATCGTGCCGCTTGACTATAAATTAAAAAGCGGGGATGTCTGCAGGATAATAACCCAGAAAAATGCAAGGCCAAATCGTTCATGGCTTAATTTTGTGAAAACTTCAAAAGCACGCTCTAAGATACGCTCCCTTCTTGGCATCATAATGGATAAAGACCCTAAAGCAATAAGAACAATGAGCGAGCTTGACAAAATTGACACTAATCTTGTAAAATATCTTGATTATGATGGAAAAAGAAATGTGAAGCTTTCAAAATGCTGTCACCCGCAGCTGCAGGACAGCATTATAGGCTTCATCACAAAAGAAGGTGTACTTACTGTCCACAAAAAAGACTGTCCAAATGTTCATTCTTTTGATCAAAACAAAGCAATACCTATGAAGTGGAAGCAGGAGGATAAAACAATAAAGACGCTGATAATTAGTGTCCAGGACAGGATTGGGCTTATCCATGACTTGCTAAACGCTGCTGTTGGAACTGATAACCAGATACTTTCAATCAATATTAAAACTGTGAAATTAAATTTGTTAATAACCTTAAAGATAAAGTCTGAGGATGGCACAAAGCTTCAAAAATTTGTTGAGTCTGTATCAAAGATTTCCAACATCAACTCTGTAAAAATCCAAAAGAAGCTGTTTCCGTTTTAGCAATATTTAAATAAAAAAGCAGACTTCTTGGGTCGTATCATGGAAGAGTTTAAAACAAAAAGTGCAATTATTGGAAAAAAGGGGAAGTCTGATGAGAATGAGAACTATCCTGTGTTTGTAAATCTTTTCGATGTAAATGATCCTCACAAAGACCATGAGATGACTCCAAAAAATTTTTTGGAATACAAAGAGATTCATAAAATTGTAATTAATGGATTGAACATTGAGTACCTTCTTATTGGCAAAGATATTGTCATTAACAATCTTAAATCTATAAAGATTGAAGCTGACGACGAGAACCACCTAATTATTGAGGGCAAGCAGGAATAAATCCACAGAAACATTTAAATAGAAGTGTGTTGTAATTTCTTATGGGTGAATTCAAAGTGAAAAGACGGCTTCACTATATTATTTTAAATCTATTATTTAGTATACTTATAGCAGGAGCAGTATCTGCACAGATTCCATTATACAGCGACTTTGATGTTGCCATTAATACATCAAAAGGAGTGATTTTTGAGGATGAAGTCGCGGAGTACGAACTCACTATTACAAACAACGGAATTAATGAAGAAAACTTTGTGTCACCCTACACAAGCGATCCTGACTGGATAGTCACATCTGACCCGCAGGTCTTTAAAGTGGGTCCAAAAGAGACCAAGAAGTACACATTATATGTCGACCCAAAAGCAACTGTTGCGCCAGGGCAATACGGTGTGATTCTTAATGTCAAGTCATCCCTAACTGAAGAAGTCGATAAATCTTTGTTTTTGATATTTATCAAACCGTTAAATCCTTTGCCGCTTGGCTATGTTTCTTCAATCGCCTTAAATGTTGAGATACCAACAGAAATAGACCCAAGAGCAATTGTGCCTGTTGGAATATATCTTAGAAACAGAAACGCGCGCGAATACGACAACTTAACTATTAGCATAGAGTCAAAGCTAATTAACAAAGTGTATGGGATTCCTTTTGATTCCTTGGAAGAAAAAACAGAGAAATTTAATTTTAAGCTTTCTGACTTTGAACCGCCGCAAGAAGACAACCTAATCGTAACATTAAGTAACGAAGATGAAGTTATCAACCAGCTTAAAGTGCCAATAAGAGTGATTCCATACAGCGAAATACAGAAAGACAAAGATGTCACAGAGAAGTTTTTGAAAACCAAGACATTTATCAAACTTACAAACTTTGGAAACACCCAAAATAACAAGCCCTATAAGTATCAAGTAGGATTTTTTGAAAACCTGGTCACATTCACCAAGCCTGATTCAGAGAGGATTAAAGAGAATGGGAAGCGGTTTAGAACCTTTGAAACCTCTTTGGAGCCCAGGGAAACAATAGATATTGAAGTCGTAACTAATTATAGATACATAGTATATCTCATTCTTCTAACAATCCTTTCTATTTTAGCTTATTATCAGCTAAGAAACCCGATAGTCTCTAAAAAAGAGGCTATTACAAGCTCTCCATCGCATGAAGGTGTGTCTGAATTCAAGATAAGGGTTCTTGTAAGAAACAGAAGCCAAAACCCAGTAGAAAACGTCAAGGTAATTGAAAGCGTTCCATCACTTGCTAAACTTGTTAAGGAGTCAACTCTTGGAACACTTGAGCCCACAAAGATAATAAAGCATGACAAACGAGGAACAATCATTCGATGGGATATCAATTATCTGGAGCCTTTTGAAGAAAGAATAATCACATATAAGATTAAATCAAAACTCAACATTGTTGGAAGTCTGACTTTGCCAGCGACAAAGATAAAGTATGAAACATTTAGAGGGCGTGAAAGAGTAACTCATTCTAAAAAGCACAGAATCAAGATTTATGCTTGATAATAAAAAAGCTTTTAAACAAGACATATTTCCAAATAGACTATCCCCCTGTAGCATAGTGGCTAATGCGCTCGGCTGTAGGTGTTGTCTGACAAAACCCACTTTCAGTGGTATGGATGAAAGACAATCAGCCGATACCGAGAAACAATCGCAAGCTCTTGTTTGTGGTGCTCGAAATCCCCGGTTCAAGTCTGGGCAGGGGGATTGGGAGGATTTGCCATCCTCCATTTTTTCTTGACAAAACGATACATTTTTAAAGGAGCCCTAATTTCTTGTCGTGATTGCTAGAATTAAATATGCGTGTCCCGGTGAAACGACGATTAACAGCTCAAATTTTTAATAACATAACTTTATTTGGATGTTAGTTGACAGTATGCAAAAATCGGGTTAAAAAAGCAATAAACAATGACAATGCCCTGGTAGTGTAGTCCGGCACAAACAAAAGTTTGCGGCAACTATCATGAAGCCCTGTCGAGATAACGAAAATCGAAGATTTTCGAATCTTTCGTTATTACTGAAAGGCTTCGACCCGGGTTCGAAATAAGCGAACTTCATGTTCCTTGGCGAGATTCCCGGCCAGGGCGTTTATACTTACGCGGGCCGGTAGCTCAGTCTGGTAGAGCACTCGACTTTTAACGCAGGCAACGAAAACAAATCGTTTTCGAGACTTTCGCTGCGCGAAAGCAATCGAGTGGTCGCGAGTTCAAACCTCGTCCGGCCCATCCATATCACTGGAGGAAAAAACAAATGGCAAAAAGGAAGGCGAAAAATTACAATCACCACACACTTGTTCCAAAACATGAAAAACTCTCAGAAAAGCAAAAAAATGATCTTCTAAAAGAGTTCAAATGCAATCTAGGCGAGCTTCCAAAACTTCTAGCAACAGACGCAGCAATTATGGATATGAACCCAAAAGTAGATGATGTTTTCAAAATCCATAGATTTTCAAGAACAGAAGGAATCTCTGTTTTTTATAGGGTGGTAGTTGATGAATAAACAAAATTTGCTGCTCAAGAAATACTTTGAAGAAAACAGCTTTGTAAGTTCAAGCATTGAATCATTTAACCAGTTTATAGAAACAGAACTTCAAAAAATTATCGATGAAAACTCAGACATAGAGCCGACAATTATTCCTCACAACATTGACGAGTTCAAAATCAGACTGGAAAAAATTGTTGTTAAAAAGCCGGAGATAACAGAAGCTGACGGAAGCAAAAGGGCTATTTATCCAAATGAAGCAAGACTAAGGAAGATAAGCTACGCTGCACCGGTTTTTATAACAGCATCAGCACATATTGACGGAGTTCAGCGTGAACAGTTTGAAACACAAGTAGCACAGCTGCCAATCATGCTAAAATCAAAGCACTGCCACCTTCACAGCCTGTCAGAAGAAGAACTAATAAAGCAAGGAGAAGACCCAACTGATCCTGGCGGATACTTTATAATTAATGGTACTGAAAAAGTCGTCATTAACATTGAAGATCTGGCATCAAACAAGCTAATGATTGAAGAAAACACGATTGGTCCTTCAAAATACACAGCAAAGCTTTTCTCAGAATACGGCTCATACAAGATCCCGCACTCATTAGAGCAGCTAAAAGATGGCATATTTTATATGACATTCACAAGGGTTAAAAGAATTCCTGCAATTTTGCTAGTCAAAGCTCTTGGCCTTGTAAAAGATGAAGATATAATGAAATTTATAGGGATTGACGACCCAAGCCAGATTTACATTAACTTATACGAATTTGTCGACGTAAAAAATGATGAAGACGCAATAGACATGATTTCAAAAAAGATAGGGATAACACAGACAAAAGAGATAAGGCTTGAAAGAATGGGAGAAATCATCGACAAATACCTGCTTCCTCACATCGGTACATCAAAACAAGACAGGACAATGAAAGCATACAACATCTGCAAAATGATAAAAAAATTCATAGAAGTATCAAGCGGGAAACTCGAAGTAAGCGACAAAGACCACTACTCAAACAAGAGGCTGAAGTTGGCAGGGGGCCTTCTAGCAGACCTTTTTAGAGTGAACCTAAAAGTACTAACAGGGGATATCCTATACAACTTTCAAAGAATAGTAAAAAGAGGAAAGTTCCCGTCAATAAAAGTCATAATCAGAGACAAACTGCTAACTTCAAGAATATACAGCTCGATGGCGACAGGCAACTGGGTTGGCGGCAGAAAAGGCATCAGCCAAAGAATCCAAAGACTAAATTTCTTAGAGACACTATCTCACCTTCAAAGAGTTGTAAGCCCGCTTTCGGCAACACAGGAAAACTTTGCGGCAAGAGCTCTTCACTCAACCCATTTGGGACGGCTTTGCCCGGTTGAGACACCTGAAGGAACAAATATTGGGCTTAGAAAAAATCTTTCACTTCTAACAAGGATATCACAAGAAACAAATGAAGAAGAAGTCATGGCCTTAATTACAAAAATGGGAGTCAAACCTGTGTCATATGGAGGCAAAAAATGACAGAAGTACTGCATAACGGCAAATTCATAGGAACCGTACATGACCCAAAAGAAGTTATAACACAATTCAAAGAAGAACGAAGAAAAGGAAAAATAAGCTCAGAAATAAACATTTCATACAACGAAAAATCAGACGATCTTCTCATTGAAAGCACAAAAGGAAGAGTGACTCGGCCACTAATCGTTGTAAAGGACTCAAAACCTCTTTTAACACAAAAACATATAGAACAGCTTGAAAAAGGAGAAATCACATACTCAGACTTAATTCTTCAAGGCGTAATAGAATACGTTGATGCAGGAGAAGAAGAAAACGCTCTTGTATCATTTAAAGAAGAAGAAATTACAGATAAGCACACACACTTAGAGCTGTTGCCGCTTGCCATGGTTGGTCTTGCAACAAGCCTGGTGCCGTTTGGAAACTTCAACGCATCAACAAGGCTTAATGCAGGAAGCAAAAACCAAAAGCAGGCACTAGGATTTTACGCTGCGAACTACCTTGTAAGAATGGACATGGACGTAAACCTCCTTCACAGCCCGCAAATCCCAATCGTAACATCTGTAACACACACAATATCAGACTATGAAAAGCACCCGGCAGGACAAAACATAATTGTTGCTGTTATGAGCTTTGACGGATACAACATGGAAGACGCAATTGTAATCAACCAAGGATCTATACAGCGAGGCCTTGCAAGAAGCACATACTACAGGCCAGAAATCGCAGCAGAACTAAGATATCAGGGAGGCCTAATCGATGAAATCTCTATCCCTGACAAAGAAGTAAGAGGTTACAGAAGCGAACAAGATTACAGATATCTTGAAGAAGATGGAATCATATTCCCAGAAGCGCAAGTCACAGAAGGAGATGTTATTATAGGAAAATCCAGCCCTCCAAGATTTCTCTCATCACTTGACGAATACAACCTTACCCAAAGCCAAAGACGTGAATCATCAACAGCGATGAAGCACGGTGAAAGGGGCACAATAGATTTTGTGATGATTACAGAAAACGAAGAAGGGAACAAACTTGTGCAAGTAAGGCTAAGAGACCAAAGAATTCCAGAAATAGGCGACAAATTCACAAGCAGACACGGACAAAAAGGGGTTGTTGGACTAATAGTTCCGCAAAACGACATGCCGTTTAGCGCAAACGGAATAACCCCTGACTTATTGTTCAATCCTCACGGAATCCCTTCAAGGATGACAATCAGCCACCTTGTTGAGCTTGTCGGAGGAAAAGTAGGCGCACTTTCAGGCAGATACATCGACGGCACCACATTCACATCAGAAAACGAAGTAGATCTAAGAAAAGAGCTTCAAAGCAGAGGATTTAGAGATGATGGCACAGAAACAATGTACAACGGCAGAACAGGAGAAATGTTTAGCGCCAAAATCTTTGTAGGAAACATGTACTATCTAAAACTAAAGCACATGGTTGCAAACAAACTCCATTCAAGAGCAAGAGGACCAATCCAGCTTTTAACAAGACAGCCAACAGAAGGAAGAGCAAAAGAAGGCGGTTTGCGGCTTGGAGAGATGGAAAAAGACACATTTGTTGCGCACGGAGCATCACTGCTCTTAAAAGACAGGTTTGACTCAGACAAAACAGTGGTCCCGGTATGCGAAGAGTGCGGACTAATCGCAATCCATGACGAATTTAAAAACAGAAGCTACTGCTCAGTATGCGGCGATAACACTGTAATTACAAACATCGAATTATCATACGCATTCAAGCTAATGCTTGACGAACTAAAAACGCTTGGCATATACCCAAAATTAACACTTGAAGACAGGTACTAAAAAAATGGAAGAAAATCTCCCAATCTACAAAAAAGTAAAGGCCATCTCATTTGGCAAGATTTCGCCAAAGCTAATCAGAAAAATGGCTTCAGTAAAAATAGTAACACCAGAGCTTTATGACAGAGAAGGCTATCCTGTTGATGGGGGCCTTATGGATATAAGGATGGGAGTAATCGATCCTGGTCTTAAATGCAAAACATGCGGATCAAAGCTAAAAGAATGCATCGGCCACTTCGGATACGTTGAGCTTGCAAGGCCAGTAATTCACATTAGCTATGCAAAACTAATCTTGGATATTCTTAGAAAAATCTGCAGAGACTGCGGTGTAGTTTTGGGAGAAAAATTAAAACCAGAAGAGGACGCTAAAGAGAAAAAAGTAGATGTATTGGACGCAAAGAAAGCAAGCGCAAGAGCGCCAAAAACAGGAGTTAAATGCCAATCATGCAATGCCAAACAATTTAAAATAATAATTGAAAAACCAACATCATATTTTGAAGACGGCAAAAGGCTTTCGCCAATAGAGGTAAGAACAAGGCTTGAAAGATTAAGAGACGACGACCTTCCAAAATTAGGATTAAATCCAAAAGTATTCCGGCCGGAATGGACTGTACTCACACTTCTAGCAATTCCTCCTGTAACAATCAGGCCATCAATCACCCTAGAATCTGGAGAAAGAAGCGAAGACGACCTAACACACAAATTAGGAGACATTGTGCGAATCAACCAAAGACTTTTTGAAAACATCAACGCAGGAGCTCCTGAAATCATAATTGAAGACCTTTGGGACTTGTTGCAGTACCATGTAACAACCTTCTTTGACAACGCCGTGCCGCAACTTCCGCCTGCAAGGCACCGAAGCGGACAGCCGTTAAAAACAATCACAGAAAGAATCAAATCAAAAGAGGGAAGAATCAGGCACAACCTTGCAGGAAAAAGAACAAATTTTTCAGCAAGAACTGTTATTTCACCTGACTCAATGCTTGACCTAAATGAAGTAGGAATACCAAAGCAAGTCGCTATGAAGCTGACTGTCCCGGAAAGAGCCACAAAATGGAACATGGACTTCTTAAAAAAATTCATCGAAAAAGGCCCAAAAGAATATCCGGGCGCAAACTATGTAGTTAGACCTGACGGGCGAAAGAAAAAAATCTCTGATGAAACAAAAGAACAGCTTTTAGAAGAGCTTCAGCCAGGATATATTGTTGAAAGGCATATCATGGACGGCGACATCAGCATTTTCAACAGACAGCCTTCACTTCATAGGATGAGCATGATGTGCCACAAAATAAGAGTCCTTCCAGGACTAACATTTAGGCTAAACCCTGCTGTGTGCGCCCCTTACAACGCTGATTTTGATGGCGATGAGATGAACCTTCACATTCCTCAAAGCGAAGAAGCAAGAGCAGAAGCAGAGATTTTGATGATGGTACACACACAGCTAATCTCACCACGATATGGGCTGTCTATTATTGGGTGCAACATGGATGCAATCAGCGGAAACTACATACTCACAAAACACATGTCAATTCCAAAAGAAGAAGCCGTGCAGCTTCTTGCAAGCATTGGTGTTGATGACTTTAAAAGGCTTCCAGACAAAGAAACAGTAACAGGAAAAGAAGTATTTTCTGTGATTTTGCCTGAAGACTTTTCTTTTACAGGCAAAACACGGGAAGGAAACCCTGTAAAAATCGAAAAAGGCAAGATAAAAGAAGGATTCATGGACAAGGCAAACCTTGGAGAAGGACACGGACTGATGCTTAGAAACATCCACAAAAATTACGGCGCAAAAGAAGCACTTGATATCCTTGGGAAAATATTTAGGCTAGGGATTAGAACACTCCAAATAAACGGGCTAACAGCAGCATTATCAGACACCGACCTCACACAAAAAGGAAAAGAATCTGTAGAAAAAATCCTTGCAGACGCCAAAGAAGTTGTAAACAAGCTCATTGATGATTATCACAACCACAAGCTTGACGCATTTCCAGGAAGAAGTGTTGAAGAAACATTAGAGCTAAAAATCTTGGAAACCTTAAACAAAGCAAGAAACAATGCTGGAAAAATCGTTCAGGAAACTGTCGACAAATCAAAACACACATCGATAATTATTGACAGCGGAGCAAAAGGCAACGTGATTTCGATGGCGCAAATGGCAGCAATAGTAGGCCAGCAGGCGCTTAGAGGAAAAAGAATGGAAAAGGGCTATGAAGACCGGACTCTTTCATGCTTTGAAAAAAATGATTTGTCTCCAAAAGCAAGAGGTTTTGTAGAAAACAGCTTCAAAAAAGGGCTTACGCCATACGAGTTTTTCTTTATGAGCCAGACAGGAAGAGACTCGCTGATGGATACAGCTCTAAGAACACCAAAATCGGGATATCTTTATAGAAGGCTTGCAAACTCTATGCAGGACCTAAAAGTCGCATATGACAAAACAGTAAGAGATGCATCTGAAAAAATCGTCCAGTTCAAATACGGCGGCGACGGAATCGATGTCTCAAAATCTGAGGGCGGAATTGTAAACGTCAAAAAAATAATTGAGAGCACAAGATAAAAATGGAATCTACATTAAAAAACTACAAAGACAAGCTTCCAATAAAGCTTTTAGATGAAATCAGAGAAAATACTCCAAAAGGCGTTTCATCTTCCAGAGTAAAAAAGATTGCAGACGCGGTATTGGAAGAGTTTTCAAGCTCCCAAGTAGAGCCTGGAGAATCAGTCGGGATTGTTTCAGCCGAGTCACTTGGGGAACCTGGCACACAGATGACACTAAACACATTTCACTTTGCCGGTGTTGCAGAGATGAACGTCACAATGGGTCTTCCTAGAATTATTGAAATTCTTGACGGAAGAAAAAAGATAGCAACGCCGATGATGGAAATATACCTTAAATCCCCATACAATAAAGGCAAAGACATTAAAAAAATCGCTGAAAGCATCAAAGAAAGCGAATTAAAAGAATTTATAATCGAAGTTGACATCAACATTGCAGAAATTAACATTGATGTAAAGCTAAACACTGCAAAACTAAAGGAAGCCGGTATAAAAGACCAAGAAATTATTAAGGTTGTTGAAAAACTCTCTAAAAACTGCACAGCAAAGATAAACGACAGCTCCCTTCTAATTAAATTAAAAGGCAAAGACCAAAACATCAACGAGCTGTATAAAATAAAAGAAAAGATAAAGTCAATATATATCAGCGGCATCAAAGGGGTAAGCCAAGTTCTTCCTGTTAGGCGTGAAGATGAATTTATCATAATCACGGCAGGAACAAACCTAAAAGACATATTAGAACTTGAATTTGTAGATGATAAAAAGACAGTCTCTAATGATATTTATGAGATAGAGTCTGTTCTTGGTATTGAAGCTGCAAGACAGGCTATGATTAACGAAATCTTCAAAGTTATAGAAACGCAAGGCCTAAACATTGATATCAGGCATATCATGCTTGTATCAGACGTTATTTGCAATCTTGGAAAGATAAAAGGAATAACGAGATATGGTATAGTAAGCGAAAAGCCCAGCGTGCTTGCGCGTGCATCATTTGAAACCCCGATAAGGCACTTAATCAACGCGTCAATGATAGGAGAAGTCGATGAACTTAACTCTGTTATTGAAAACGTCATGCTAAACCAGCCAATACCTGTTGGTACTGGCATAATGAAATTATACTCAAAATGACAGAAGAAACCGTGGTTGAAGAAATAAGAAAACTTGTTGAAGAAAACAAAGCAGTCATTGGTACTGAGAAAACCATAAAAGAACTAAGGACGGGAAGAATATCAAAAGTATTCATTGCGCAAAACACCAATGAAGAGGTAAAAGCAGACCTAAAAAAAAATTCAAAGATATCTGGCATCGAAGTAGTCGAGCTTGAAATAAAAAACGATGAGTTTGGCACAATCTGCAAAAAGCCATTTCCAATCTCAGTTCTTGGCAGATTAAAGTAATATGGAAAAAAAAATATCCGGAGATACGTTAAAAATAATGTCTCTTTTTGAAAAGATTACAAGAACAGGATTAAAAGACTGTTTTGAAGACAAGAACAAGCTTTTGACGTTCATCGTGTTGCCTGGCAGGATAAGAAACGCCGTCGGACCAAAAGGTGCAAACGTTAAAAAAATGGAGGGTATGATTAACAGAAAGATTAAAATAGTAGAATTTAATTCCGAGCTAGTGGGTTTTGTCAAAAACCTGATTTATCCTCTTGGCGCAAGAAACATTTTTCAAGAGGAAAACATTGTCACAATCGAAAGCCAAGACCACAAAACAAGAGGTCTTTTGATTGGAAGAAACGCTTCAAATCTAAGAAATTTTGAAGCTATTGTAAAAAAATATTATCCCCAGCTTGAAGAACTAAAAGTATTATAGATAACGAAATTGGCAAAACCGCAGGAAACTTTGTTTCCGAGGACTTGTCAATTTGAGGTAGGAAAATTGGCAAAAAAAACAAGCGGTATAAACGCCGCAGGAAAACTGAAAAAAAGAAGACGGACATTTAGATGGAGCCATAAAAAATGGGTCAAAACAGCTTTAGGCCTAAAGGAAAAATCCGACCCTTTAAGAGGTTCATCGCAGGCCAATGGAATTGTTCTTGAAAAAACCCAGCTTGAAGCAAAGCAGCCAAACAGCGCTATGCGAAAGTGTGTTAGAGTTCAAATCATAAAAAATGGCAAACAGGTAACCGCATTTCTTCCAGGAGACGGCGCAACAAAACTTATTGACGAGCACGACGAAGTCATGATTGAGTGCATCGGCGGAAAAATGGGACGTGCAAAAGGAGACATTCCGGGTGTCAGATGGAAAGTTATCAAAGTAAATGACCAGTCACTAAAAGCACTTCTTGGCGGAAAACTAGAAAAAGCAAGGAAATAAAATAAAAATGACAGTTGAAGTTAAAGCATTTAATAAGTGGGGAACAGCGGACATCAAAGTTGATGATCCAGGCATTCAAAAATACATCTGCTTAAAACCAACTTTTGTTCCAAAAACTGGTGCAAGGTATGCTGGTAACAGATTTCACAAATCCAGAGTCTTCATTGTTGAAAGACTTATTAATAAAGCAATGGTCCCGGGGCACAAAGGAAAAAAACACACTATTTCAAGCGGCCACAACACTGGAAAGGCTCAAAAGACTTACAAAATAATTGAGAAAGCATTAGATATAATTGAGAAAAAAACTGGCAAAAACCCAATTGGTGTTTTAGTAAAGGCAATTGAAAATGCTGCTCCAAGAGAGGAAATTATCACTATTGAGTATGGAGGCGCAAGATATCCAAAAGCTGTAGAGTGCGCTCCTCAAAGAAGAGTCGACCTTGTTTTAAAGTTAATGACGCAAGGCGTTTATCAAAAAAGTTTTAATTCTAAAAAGTCCGCATCAGATGCGTGGGCTGACGAGATTTTAGCTGCATATAATCTTTCTCAAAACAGTATAGCTATTCAAAAAAAGCTTGAGCTTGAAAGACAAGCAGATTCTTCAAGATAGTTTTTTATAGTTTTAAGTTTTAATATCCTTAAATGCCTAAAAAAAAGAGTAAAAAAATTGATTTTACACCGTATGTCATTGCATTTATTGGACTGATTGTTATAGGTTCTGTATATTTTTATCTTGGCGGCGTTGCCATCACAAAAGTTGATACGGCATTTGGAGTCGATGATTTCAAGATTGAAAACTTGGTTATAGAAAAAGGCTACACTGTATCCAACGACAGGACTGCCCCGCGGATAATAATTGAGTTTGACACAACACTTGACTCTGTCACAACTATCAAGGTCGACGATTATATGTCAAAATCCGACTCTGGAAAAAAGTTTACGCACACTCTTTTGCTTGATCCTTCCTATTTTGAAAAAAATGTCTCTTTTGAGATCTCTGCTGTTGCGCTAACTGGCATTGAAACAAAAATAAGAAGAAACGTCTTTATTGACAACCCCCCAATTCCAACTATTACCATCAGCTAAAGTTTTATAAAGAAACGTGTGTTTTCTGGCAATATGAAGACTTTGTTTATCGAGGGAAAAGCAAACAAGAAAATAGATTTAAAAGATGAATTTATAGAAAAACTCCCCAATAAAGTGGCTTTGTTTACAACAGTCCAGTTCATTGACTCTGTTCCAATCATTATTAAAAAAATTGAATATAAAGGCAAGAAGGTAATTAAAATAAAGCCAAAACACTGCCAATATGAGTGTCAGCTTCTTGGCTGCTCAATAGAAAAGTTTAGCAATGAGTTTAATGCTTTCTTTTACATTGGCGATGGCATGTTTCATCCAAAAGCACTGATGCTAAAAAATGATAAGCCAGTGTTTGTTTACAACCCGTTTAGCGAAAATTTTTCTAAGCTTGATACAAAGGATGTTGATGTGATGAGAAAAAAGCAAAAAGGTGCTCTTTTAAAATTTCATTCTTCAAGTGAGATTGGCATTTTAATATCGACAAAGACTGGCCAGTACAACCCAAGGGACGCTGAAAAACTTGAAAAAAAATATCCAGAAAAGAATTTCTACAAATTAGTATCTGACACTATTGATTTTAATTCACTTGAAGATTTCCCATTCATAAAATGCTTTGTTAACACCGCATGCCCAAGAATTGCTTATGATGACAGCATAAAACTTCCTAATCCAGTTGTTGATGTTGAAGATTTGATCTAATTTTATTCTGTAACCTTAAACACAGTATCTCCTTCTCTGACAGGCTGCATGGTTTTTATGCCTACTTCGTCGCCAGACTTGCCTTGTTGCACTTCCTGATGGTTTATCTGCATCGAATCTATTGACTGTTCAAAGTCGCTTGTTGCACCTTTAATTTTAATCTTGTCGCCGACATTTAACGTGTCAGAAAGCTTAATGATGCCTACGCTAATCTTTGCAAAAAAATGCGTTATTTTTCCTATTTCTTCTTCCCCCAAATTTCATCACCAACACAAAGAAATTGTTTTGTAATATAAAAAAGTTGTGAATAAAAAAAACTAGCCAAGTAGCAAAGTATATAAATAAGGGATAAAAAGAATTTATTATATAGAAATTGAGGTGATTATATGGGTTGTTATGCTGTTCCGGCTGTTGCTGCAATAATTCATTTTTTCTTTAGAAAGAATAGTCCAAGACTAAGAAATGACAAGAGACAGGAATGGTTAAATCAACTTCTTTTAGGCGGCGCAATATTTGGAGTAGTTGACCACGCTTGGAATGGGGAGCTTTTAATGGTTGGAAAAAAGCCGTTAGTTGATTTGGCCTTAGGAATCATCATTACCGCAGTTATATTCTTGGCATGGGGTATAATGGTAGTTTATGACAAGCACGTACTAAAACAAGCGATGAAAGCTAGTTGCTAGTAATTAAGCATTATTCTTTTTTTATTATATAATCAAAATAAACAAAAATTATATAAATAAACCAATGATTCAAAAAGTCATGAGAAAAGGGGTGCTATTGGCATTAACAACAGCAATGATTTCTGGTGTATCTATTTTTATAAATAAATTTGGAGTGTCAGGAATAAACCCCTCCATGTTTACATTTCTAAAAAACTTGATAGTCGGAATATTTCTGTTTTCGATTATAGTGCTTTTTAAAAAGTTCTCTGAGTTAAAACAGTTAAAAAGAAATGACTGGCTAAAACTTTTTACAATAGGATTAATTGGGGGATCCATACCTTTCTTGTTGTTTTTTAATGGACTCAAACTTACCAGTGCGATTAGCGCTTCATTTATCCATAAGACCTTGTTCATATGGGTAACTTTGCTTGCAGCCTTATTTTTAAAAGAGAAAATAAACAAAACTTATATACTTGGTGCTGGGCTGCTTGTAATAGCTAACTTTTTATTGCTGTCAATAAAATCATTTACGATAGGACTTGGGGAAATAATGATATTTGCTGCAACACTTCTTTGGAGTGCTGAGGTTGCTTTATCAAAGTACATATTAAAAGACCTTAGCTTTGAAGTTGTTGTTTTTGGGAGAATGTTTTTTGGAAGCATATTCATCTTGATATATCTTGGATTTACAAACACGCTAAGCTTTAACCTGTCATTTGCCCAGATAAACTGGGTGTTAATCACATCAACGTTTTTGTTCTTTTATGTTTTCACATTCTATGCTGCTTTAAAACTGGAAAAAGCATCGATTGTGACGCCTATTTTATTGCTTGGCTCCTTTGTGACTTTCGCTTTAAACTCTGTTTACCTGGGAAATTTTATGGCTTTTCAGTGGATAGGTTCTATAGTAATGCTTATGGGTTTATATTTGATTTTAAAAAATCAGTCTGCTTTTTCAATAGCAAAGAAAAAGTGGATGTAAACTTTGTCGCCAATTTTTGCGTTTGGGAGTAATTTTGTAAAAACATTTCTTTTTTTTTCGCCGTCCTCCCCCTGATATACAATCACATAAGTTTGGTCTTTTTTATCAATTATTTCTGCTACTCTAACTTTTGAAAGCTCCCTGTTCATCTCGTCGCAGCTAGCATAATAACCTTCCTTATTATCAATTTCGATGTTGTGAAGTTCGTGGAAGTATTTTTTTATTGTTGGAACGTCCCAGTCCTTGGAGTGTTTTTCCATTTTTTCAAAAGCCCTGTAAAATATTTTTTTTAGGCGTTCTTTAGATACTGTCTTGTCTTCAAACGCAGCTGTTTCTATTTCTTTTAATTCATTATCTGAAATCTCTCCTAACTCTCTTACTAAAAAAGCGCAAGGCATAGCATATTTTAAGAAATAATCTTCAGGGCTTTGGTTTTCATTTTTCATTTTTCAAATTATCTCTGCAATTACAACTTTGTCGCCTTGGATTACTTTTATATCAGCACTGTCGCAAAAAGGGCAGAGAATAAGAGGACTTGGCTCTACTTTGCTTTCTTTTTTGCACTCATTGCAAACAATTTTGCCAGGAACTTCTTCTATGTCAAGCTCACAGTCTTTTAAGATATCAATCTCTTTTTTATGGCCTTCAAAATATAATAAAACAGAATCCTTTTTATATGTCGTCAAAACACCGAGCTTGACCTTTATCTTTTTTGGAGTAATATCTTTGTCTTCACATGCGTGCACTATTTGATGAACTACCTCATTTGTTATCGAATGTTCATGCATCACCATCTCCTCCATTTTTTATAATTTCAAGCGCCTCTTCTGCTAACTTTTTATCAACTTTTTCAATGGCAAACTTGTTTTGGACAATAACATAATCGCCTACGAGAAGATTTTCAACTAAAGACGTATCTACAACCTTTGTTTCTCCCAGATAATCAACACTGGCTTTTTCCCCTTTTATTTCAATAATTATTCCAGGTATTGCAAAGCACATTATTTTTCACCAGCTATTTCAATTACTTTTTTTATAACATTTTTTTTAATTTCTGGCATTTTTCCCTTTAACTCATCTGACAATGAATCAACATAGCCCTCTACATTTTTAACATTTATACCTATTATATTAATTCTTTCCAATTTAGGCTTATACATTCGAAGAATAGCAAGTGTCTGTTCAACTCCAAGGTCATGCAAAGAAACAGGTATAAACTCATTGGATATGCTTTTCTCATCTAAAACCATTACTTTTCCAACATCTTTGCCAGTTTTTAATGCATCAATAATTATTAATTTGTCATTGTCATCAACATAGTTGATTAGGTCAAGACCAATAACACCTAATTCATGTAGTTCAAAATCTTTAAATCCAGAGAGATCTTTTAGTTCATTATACAAATAAGGACCAATACCATCATCACCCCCTAAAGGATTTCCTATAAAGAATATTTTAACAGACATCAAAAATAACAATTTTGATTATAATAAAAAAGTTTCTATTTAAGGCCGCTTTTTGACAAGAACCGCATTTTTTACAACCATCTTAGCAGTGTGCTTGTCTTCTTCAATTATCTCAAAATCCGCGATTTTTAGCTTTTCTTTAAACAATGGACAGTCAAGGACAAGAGATTCGAATTCGCCGCCTTCTCCAGCGATATTTATGCCTATCTCTTTATTGATTTTAACAAGTTTATCTACATTCTTTTGAGTTATTTTTTTGCCAAGCCATGATTTATCAAGACCATAAGCTGCAACAGAGGAGAATATTATTTCAAAGCCTTCCTTAAGCAAACTTCTCATTTCTGTTTCCTGGTCCATATGCCATAGCGGTGAGAAAACTTCCAAATCTAGTTCTTTGCATATTTTTTCTATTCTGTCTTTTTGATATTTTGAATATAAAGCTCCGGTGGTGACGCCTTGAATATCATATTTTTCTTTTGCTTTTTTTATTGTGTTTTTGATATCTTTTAGCTCTTTTTCTTTTTCTCCTTTTGTAATTCCTTCTACTAATGGAATTTTCATTGCTTTTGACTGAAGCTTGACTAAATCTATGTTTGGGGTGTGAAGCATGTAAGAATCCGGGTTTTTGCTTTTTAGTGTTATAATGCATGCTATATCATATCCTTTTTTTTGCATCATGTACATTGAGTAAAGGCTGTCTTTTCCTCCGCTTACAAGCGCGCCTAACTTTTTCTTTGGTATAAATTGATTCAGGTAATCTGATTTGTATTTGAAACCATTTCGTTTTGTGAGTTTTGCAATTGCTTTGTCAAAACCAGAACCGTATTGTGCTGCTTTTTTTGGACGCCATGCTAAATCTTTTGGAATGTTATAATATTCTTGTGCTACTTCTCTTAGTATTGCTTTTTTGTGCTTGCCAACGATTTTGTACTTTGAGGGGATTTTTAATGAATAATCGACAAGTTTGTCGTCTAGTAATGGGGCGCACACTTCTTGGCCAAGAGACTTTGTTATTGCATAATCCCTTTCTAAGTCTCTTTTGTCCATATTCTTAAGACCATTTAAGCATTCTTTGTTGGTATATTTGCTTTTTTCGTGTCTTTCGTATCCTGCAAATATTTCTTCTGAGCCAAGACCTGAAAACATTATTTTAACGCCGTCTTTTTTTGCTAGTTCGGAGGCTAGATATAATGGGAGTGCTACGCCGACCTTAACGACGCCAGTGTCATTTATTATAGAAACGATTTTTTGTATATATGAAGGAACTTCTTTTAATTTTACTTTTTTTACTTTAAGCTTAAGTCTGAGTTTTTTTGCTGCTTTTTTTGCCCACACTATGTCTTCTGATTCTTTGAGTCCAGGCTCGTCAAGTCCTGCTGTGTAGCAAGTAAATGGGATTTCCAAGTCTTGAAGTATTTTTGCTATAAGAACACTGTCAATTCCCCCACTAAATAAGACACCTATTTTATCTTTAGAAATACAGTTGGATACAGCACTTGCTAATAATCCTGTGAGTTCTTTTTTTATCTCTTCTTTTGGTTTCTTGTTCTCTGGAGTTATTTTATACTTGCTGACTCTTTTTTGCCATTTTTCAATATCTTTTTCTGTGAGTGCTGTCATTTCACTGAGTAAATTTGATTAATTTAAAAATTCTCGTATAAAAAATGCGCTGCGACTGGGATTTTCTTTATTTTTTCTTTAGAACTAGTTAAGTTTATAAACTTCTCGTCCACACATGTCCAGTGAACTAATCTCTTTTTATCGACGACAAACAGTTGTTCAGTGACAAATAACTTCGTATAAAAAGTGATTACCCAAAATTTTCTTACTGCCTACCCCGTCGGTAAACCTCGAATCCTTAATAGATAGGTGCCTTCGTTAAATATAATAAAAGGAAATTAATGAATAATATATTAACAAATAGTGTAAAGACCCGTATCATTTATGAATTCTTTACAAGTCAGATTGCTTTGGTTTGATTTATAGATTATTACTGGAGTGGTTAGTTTTTCAGTTGAAATTTCACTCGCAGAAATCTTTTCTAAATTGACATTTACTTCATGTATTTCTACTGCTCCAAATATTATAACTAAAAGAGTCTTCGGCTTTGATGAAACAAACTCCCCCTTGATGTACGTTCTTAAAGGCTCTTACGAGCTGAATAGAACTGAACTCCCCCTGTCCTGCGGACATATAGTTTCGGCTTTGCCTCGGATTTATTAGAAATGGAAATTTTACTCTGCGGTCGCAGTTCCCCAGAACTCCGCAAACATATCGCTGTATTAACTGAATGTGTAAATTGAAAGAACCTGCTTCTATTAGTCGCTGTGAATCTTTAAATGTTTGCTCGTAACTGGGAAAGTATTTAACACGCCTGGCGGATGTTAAACTCAATAATTTTTTGGGCTAAAACGAGAAAGGGCGAGAAAACTTTGATTATATTACTGCTTATTCTTTCGAATATAGCTAACAATTGCATTGTCGATTACTTTAGGTATTGTGGGTGAGAAGTTATCACCAATAAATTTTGAACAATCTACCTGATGACTGATATTCATCATTTCTAATAATGTTGATAGAAAAATTTTCAACTCTTTTTCAATATTCTTTTTGTCTTCAAAGGATCTAATTGAAGGTAAATTTTTTCCAAAAAACTTCATAGTGTATTCTCTGTCCATTGAGGGTATTAAATGTGGGAGGAGAAAATGCATAACCTTACTTGATGCTACTAATTTGCTATTAGATTTCATTAATGGCCAGAAGCCAAGATATAATTCCTCCAATTCTGATTTAATTTCTTCTATATTTACTTTCTCTAATCTGCAATCTTTTAATTTTAATATTGTTTCCTTATTTGACAGAATACAATTTTGAAAAGAGTCAAAATCATTCATTTTAGCACCTTTATTTTCAGGCCCCATTCTATGCATTCCCCAAGATGCTAAAGTGGCATAAATGTACTCAATAAACTCCTTAGTAAAAACAAGCTCATAATTTCCTTTTTTTGTTATGCTTATAATCTTGTGAATATAGAAATATTCGCTTGGACCACTAAATGGATTATTGGTTTTGAATCTTGTAATATAGCTAGGAAAATTGTCTATTAAATCTTTAATTCGTTCCTCAATCTTATCTTTTGAATGGACCATATCACTTCCTGCTTTTATCAATAATTTTCTTAAGTTCTCTCCTAAATCTTTGTGCTCTTTCAAGAGATGTTTTTGCTTTTGATTGCACAAGTACTGTACCCATATCATAAATGAATGTGCCTCTTTTCTTTTTCTCAAAGAAGTAATCTTCCATTAACTCATCCGCTTTCTGCTTTCCAAGAAGTTCAGCAGCATCTTCTTTTGCTTCAATGAAATCCTCTAAAAATTCTTTCTGTAATTTACCTGTGAGATAAAAATAATAGATTACAGCATCAAATGTCACTGCATGAATTGAAAGATCCGCTTTAATCTTTATCCCAGAATTTTCAAGAAGTGCTCTTGCCATATAAAACATGCTATAATAACTTGCATTGACAACCCAAAGTAGACCATTGAAACTGGTAAAACCAAGAGATTCTTGTTTTTGAGGATTAGTTGATAACTCGAATAATGCTTTTGCAGAATCAATCGAATCGTCAGCATTTTTGATGAAAAAATCAACGTGCTCCGGTTTTTCTTTTGATTTAATTATTCCTCCACTGATAAACTGTTTTACTCTACTTTCAGCTTCTTTTAACTTTTTTTCATCAATCATCTATTATCGCCCCCTTTCAATTAACCTATAAAATAATTCTGCTCCATACAAGATTATATGTTTATTCAAAATCTCATTAATAACATTTCTTTCATCCCGATTAGATAGCATTTCATAAACACTTTCAAATCCAATAACTCTTTCCTCAAATGGTAGATTATAATTTGATGTTATGTTATGAAGAAACTTTTCATGAAATTCAATTTTTTCAGTACTATCCACAATTAACAGAATATCAATATCTCTGGGTTTATTTGACCCTGCTGCTGAACCAAAAACAAGCAATACAAAATTATTTTCTTTTATTTTGTTAATTATTTCATCTCTAAATAGTTTAATGTCCCTGTTCTTTTCAAGAAAATTATCTCTTCTTAAATATTCAACAAAAGCAAGAGTCTCATGATGAATTTTATAATTTAATATTAAGTTCTTATGTTTGTCTTGTTCAATAATCTTAGAATCTATTAATGGCTTTATCGCTCTATGTGTAAGAGATACATGCATCTTCAGTCTTCTTGCTACTTCTCTTAATGTAAATGATTCAGTTATATGACCTACAAAAAACTGCAATACTTTAGCTGTAGATTTATTGATATACATCTGTTCACCTTAATATGAACAAGTGTTCACTTATTAGTATATAAATGTTTCTTTCTTAATAGGTTTTCTCGCCTTGATTCTTGTTCTTAATGTATCGCTTTGCTCCTTGGATAGAACACCCTCTTTCCCGACTTTGCGGACGCAATTCTCCCACACTTTGTATGGGAAAAGTAACTAACAGCACGATGTTATATACAATTGAGTGTTTGAGCAATCGTTATGCTTATAAATGTCTAGTCTTTGTTTAATCGTATGAGTGGGAATTTTGTGCTTGTTTTTGATGATGTTATAAAAAAGCAGTTAGAAAAAGCTTCTAAGAATCAAGATGTTAAATCAATTCTTTCTAAGATGTTTGATAAGTTGGAATTCTTAGGTCCGTCTGTTGGATATCTTTTGGATTCGAAGCTTTTTATTTATGAATTGAAAAGCAAGCGTCCGCCTTTAAGACTTTATTTTAAGCATAACGTTGAAACTGATGAAATCTATGTTTTTGAGTTTGAGATGAAAACAAG
>JAAOYE010000069.1 GCA_018221175.1 Candidatus Woesearchaeota archaeon | reverse complement strand
GTTTATAGATTTTTATTAAAGTTACGATTTATCATTGTTTTATAGGTTTATCCTAATTGTTTTTATACGTTGTGCTTGTTGCACAAGTTAATAAAATCAGCATAAAATATGAAGTAAAATTCGTATCTTGTTATATGCAAGGCAAGAAAGATTACCAAGAAAAATTATTTGCTCAATTTCAACTAAGTGAACGCGTCCCAAAACACAATTTTTATCGTGGATTGAAAGAGGTTTTAGAATTAGATTTCCTATATCCATTGACCAAATCCTATTATGGAGGAAGCGGTCAGAAAAGCATTGACCCGGTTGTTTTCTTTAAACTGTGTTTGGTTGGCTATCTGGAAAATATCATTAGTGACAGAAATTTGATCCAGCATAGTAGTATGCGATTGGACATTCTGTATTTTCTAGGTTATGATATTGACGAGGAATTACCCTGGCATTCTACTATTAGTAGAACTCGACAATTGTATCCAGAGTCGGTTTTTGAAGAAGTATTTACAAAGATACTGGTTATGTGTGTTGAAAAGGGGATGGTTAGCGGACATACCCAAGCCATAGATTCAGCACCTATCAAAGCCAATGCTTCTATGGATAGCTTGGAGCTCAAAATTCCCAAAGAAGATTTAGAAGCACATTTGAATAGTATTCGTCATATAAGTAGCATGGATAAAAAAAAACTCCACTAAGAAAAAGCAAGGAGAATAAAGCCACCAAGGCACAACAAGAAATTACAGCTAGTAATAAAGAGCTACAATCGATAAAAAGCAGAAACAAAAAATGGCAGAAGGATCAAGATCAGCGACCAGGAGCTGGGGCTAAAGGCTCTAAGTATACTTCCAATAAAACACACTACAGTCCCACGGATCCAGATGCAAGAATCAGCGTAAAGCCAGGCAAAGCCCGTAAGCTAAATTATATGAGTCAACTCAGTGTAGATACCGCTCACCATGTGATTACAGATATTAAAGCGTATCACGCAGACAAGAAAGACAATCAATACCTTCAAGATATAAGTATTCGTTTAAAAAGAAGATTACTCCAGCAAGGGTTCATTTGGAGAAATTGTGTAGCAGACACAGGTTATAGTAGTGGCGAGAACTATGCCTTTTTAGAACAAGAGGGCTTGGAGAGTTTTATTCCGCCCCACGGAACTTATAAAGGCGGACCAGAAGGGTTTCATTATAATAAAGAGCAAGATAATTATACATGTCCACAAGGCAATATCATACCATTTAAGAAAGTATTTAGAGATTATAAAACAGGTACAAAGAAGAAAGAATATCGTGTGTCATCAAAAATATGTAAGCAATGTCCAATAAAAGTACAATGTTTAGGCAAAACAGCACAAGAAAAGAAGTTTTCGGTAACCTATTATCGAGAAGAATATGAACGAAACAATACAAGAGTAAACTCCAAACGCGGTCGGTATATGAAATCCAAACGACAGAGCACAGTAGAGCCTGTATTTGGCACACTCACACAATTTATGGGACTTCGCAAAATAAATACTATTGGCATAGAACAAGCAAACAAAGTGATGCATATGGCTGCGATTGCTTATAATTTAAAGAAATATCTAAAATTCATAGACAAAAGAGTAAGAAGTGAAGCTAAATCACTTGTTTTTTTATTACTTCAAAAATTAGGCATCATATTGGTCAAAATCATCATCTATAAAAGACTAGAAAAAAGAGTGATAATTATCTAATGTAAAAACAAAAGCCTCTTAAAACGAGACTTTTGAATAATTATTTACTGTTTGTTTGGGCTTGTGCAACGATTACCATTGTTATATTGAGTTCGTTTTTAGTTCTATTTTTTTCAAACCATCCAACTATTATATAACCTACTAATGCTGCCAAAAATC